>NZ_JARFTR010000173.1 GCF_029167235.1 Kamptonema sp. UHCC 0994
GGCGGTAAACTCACCGCCAAGATGGCGGCGTTACATAATAAATGCGTAAGTCCTAATTTAAATAGAACTTACACATTTATTATGTAACATGGATCAAAAATTTGCCAGCTTTACGGTCAGGAAATATTGCGACCGAACTTAAGGGAGTTAATCAATTATTACACCTCAACTGCTTGGCACGTCAATACCTTTAGGGATAAGGTATGTAAGGTTTTCCACAATAAATTTTTATTTATTTTCCTAAATACCTAATCTTCCCGGCAACAATATTGCTTAATTTTTTAGACTAATAGTAATCTTAACTGACAGCACTTGTTACTACATAATGATTCAACACCTAAAATCAGTTCTTACCGCCTCAGCGATTGCCTTTGCAAGTTTCGCTCTAGCAAGTAGTCCCGCTATCGGTCAAACTGCTACATTCTTCTGCGGTACTTCTAGTAGTAATCCCGCTACAATTGCTACCCAAGAAGGCAAGAATATTCCTGTTATCTTGTGGGTAGCTGATAACTATTTCTCTGAATCAGGAGAGGATGCTATAACTAGATGTACGCGAGTGTCAGGAATTCTTAATAGTTATCGTCAGCAAGGAAATTGGAATAATATTATTACAGTAACTAAATCTCAAAGTGGACAATCGATTATTTGTGCAGCTAATTCTCAAGATGGTTCCTGTAGATTATTGTATCAAGTTCCCAAAGGTCAAACTCCCGAACAAGCTAGACAAGAACTGATCAAAAGAGTTAATAATCCCAGTTTAAATCCAGCACCTATCCAGGTAAATTGATTGATTAATTCAACCCATAAAAAAGTCCGCGTAGGCGGACTTCGTTTATGTAGTAGCGATTTTAATCGCCCGATTTCTAATTCTAAAGCCGCCGTCTGGGCGGTTCAATTATCGCCCGGAGGGCAGCATTACTGGTGACTTTCAATCACCGGAGCCCTGAGAGAAACCATTTTTTCACTAGCAGCCTTAGCCACCAAAGAAGGCACAGAATCTCGCAACCTCGCCGTCAACTGCACAGTAGTTGCATCATAAACCTGAGTCAAAATCTTTGGATACAAACCAATCCCAATAATGGGAACCAATAGACAGGCAATAATAAACACCTCTCGCGGTTCCGCATCAACTAGAACCTCATGTTCCACCAAAGACTTATTCTCAGGCCCGTAAAGAATTTCTCGCAGCATAGATAGCAGATAAATCGGAGTTAAAATCACCCCAACCGCCGCTAAACATACCACACAAATCTTAAATACAGGGTTGTAAGCATCACTTGTAGCAAAACCTACAAAGACCATTAATTCTGCTACAAAACCGCTCATTCCCGGCAATGCCAAAGATGCCATTGAGCAAGCAGTCCACATCGCAAAAACTTTCTTCATTTTCTTACCCACACCGCCCATTTCATCGAGCATTAGCGTGTGAGTGCGGTCGTAGGTACAACCAACTAAAAAGAACAAACTCGCCCCGATTAAACCGTGCGAAACCATTTGTAAAACTGCACCACTCATGCCCAACTCTGTAAACGAACCCAGGCCAATCAATACAAACCCCATGTGGGAAATTGAAGAATAGGCAATCTTTCGTTTTAAGTTCCGTTGAGCAAAGGAAGTAAGGGCAGCGTAAATGATATTTACTACCCCCAAAATCACCAACATCGGTGCAAAAATAGCATGGGCATCTGGCAGCATTCCGGCATTCATCCGAAACAAAGCATAGCCACCCATTTTTAACAGAATACCCGCCAGCAACATATGAGCTGGAGCCGTCGCTTCACCATGAGCATCTGGCAGCCAAGTATGTAGCGGAAAAATTGGCAACTTTACGCCATAAGCTATTAGGAAACCCCCGTATAACCACAACTGCAAAGTTAGGCCGATATCCTTATTGGCAATTGCCCGCATATCAAAGGTAACGGTATCGCCATAAAAGGCCATCGCCAACGCCGCCACCAAAATAAACAGGGAACCAAGGGCTGTATAGAGGATAAACTTAGTAGCAGCATAGAGCCGTTTTTTGCCGCCCCAAATTGACAAAATCAGGTAAACTGGTACTAATTCCAGTTCCCAAACTAAGAAAAAGAACAGCATATCCTGTACGGCAAAAACTGCAATTTGGCCGCCGTACATTGCCAACATCAAAAAGTAGAAAAGCTTGGGCTTAAAAGTTACCGGCCAAGCAGCTAAAATTGCCAAAGTAGTAATAAAACCAGTTAGCAAAATCAGCGGCATTGACAAGCCATCAGCACCCACAGACCACCTTAAGTCAATTTGGGGAACCCAAGAGTAACTTTCTACTAATTGCAGTCCTGGGTTATTAATGTCATACCCTGTGTAGAAAGCGCAGACAATCAGGGCAAAATCAATTAATCCGACAATCAGGGCATACCAGCGCACCGTCTTGCCATCCTTATCAGGAATGATCGGAATAAACAGCGATGCGATAATAGGAAACAAGATGACGGTTGTTAGCCAGGGAAAATTTGCTGTATCCATTGCATTAAGAAGGGGCTAGGGGCTAGGGGCTAGGGGCTAGGGAAGAGGGAAGAAGGGAAGAAGGAAGTTTCATCATAATCAGTTAACGGTTAACCATTAACCGTTAACAGTTAACCGTTAACAGTTAACCGTTAACCGTTAACCGTTAACTGTTAACTAATTCCAGAAACAACCACAAAACCCAAGACTGCGACAAACACAATCAGGGCATAAAATTGAGCGCGGCCGTTTTCAAAATACTTCAAAGCTTCGCCACTAATTAGCGTCACGAAACCAGTCAAATTGACTAGACCATCGACAACTTTAAAATCGACTTCCATGACTTGCCGAGCTAAACGACGGCTACCTTGAACAAAGAGCCGATCATTAATATCATCCAAGTACCATTTATTGAGGGAAAACTCATAAAGTGGCTTGATTTTTTCTGCGATCGCGCCTGCGTCAATCTTCCGGCTTAGATACATCAGAGAAGCCAAAGTAATGCCAATTAAAGCAATACCAACGGAACTTCCCCCCATAATCAAGAACTCCGTCAAATCGAATTCATGGGCTGTTTCTAGCACTTCTCCGGGAGCGTGAACAAACTCCTCAAAATAATTCGCAAATGGCGTACCCACAAAACCAATCAACATCGAAGGTATCGCCAAAACCATCAGAGGAAGTGCCATAGTTAGCGGCGATTCGTGAGGGGAATGGCTGTGTCCATGCTCTCCGCGATCGTCAGAATGCTCATCATGGGAGTGTTCCAATTCCTTGACGTGCATCGCACCGGGCCCGAAAGCCATAGCAGGCATCATTGGTTGCAGAAGTTGCTGCTTAATTGCCTGATTATTGCCTCGGAATTCGCCCTCAAAGGTGCTGAAATACATCCGAAACATATAAAAAGCAGTCATGCCGGCCGTAATCCAGCCCACAATCCACAGAGCAGGATTAGCTTCAAAAGCCTTACTTAGAATCTCATCTTTCGACCAGAAACCAGCAAAAGGCGGAATTCCGCAGATGGCTAAATTGCCAATAAAGAAGCATCCAGCCGTAATTGGCATATACTTCCGCAATCCTCCCATCATCCTCATATCTTGAGCGAGAGCGGGGTTATGGCCGACAACTGCTTCCATGCCGTGAATTACTGAGCCGGAGCACAGGAACAGCATCGCCTTAAAATAAGCGTGGGTCATCAAGTGGAAAAGTCCAGCGCTATAGGCTCCAACGCCCATCGCCATTACCATATAGCCCAATTGGGAAATGGTAGAGTAGGCCAAGCCTTTTTTGATGTCATTTTGGGTGATGGCGATGCTCGCGCCTAGAAATGCTGTGAAACAACCCGTGTAGGCGATCAGTGTCATCACCGAGGGTACAGCTTCAAATACTGGATACATCCGAGCAATGAGGAAAACGCCGGCTGCTACCATCGTTGCGGCGTGGATCAAGGCAGAGATCGGCGTTGGGCCTTCCATTGCGTCTGGAAGCCAAACGTGCAGGGGAAATTGAGCCGATTTTGCGGCTGGGCCTAAAAATACAAGGATGCCGAAGATAGTAGCGATCGCAACGCTCAAAGTACCAGATTCGATCAGACTGTGGAGGCGATCGCCCATTACTTCAAAATCAAAACTACCAGTTGCCCAGTAAAGTCCTAATATGCCCAAAAGTAGGCCAAAGTCGCCGACTCGGTTAGCGACAAAAGCTTTTTGGCAAGCATCCGCCGCTGCTTTGCGATCGTACCAAAAACCCACCAGCAGGTACGAACACATACCCACCAATTCCCAAAAAATATAAATCTGAACTATGTTCGGGCTGACTACCAGACCCAACATCGACGAGCTAAATATGCTCAGGTAAGCGTAGAAGCGCACGTAACCGTCATCGTGAGCCATATAACCGTCGGTGTAGATCATCACCAACAAAGCCACTGTCGTCACGATCGCCAGCATCACCGCCGTCAAGTGGTCGATGGTGTAGCCCATAGTCAGTTTGAAGTCACCTGCGGATGCCCACTCAATGACGCGGGTGTAGGGCGCATGACCATTAATTTGACTCCAAAGCAATGCAAAAGAGAGCACCATTGCCACTCCCAACAGGGAGATGATAAACACAGCATTAATTTGCCTGAGTTTATTGGTGGCTCCATTAAAGGAAATCAGCCCTAAGCCGACTAGCATTGCGCCTGCCAGTGGCAGGACTGGAATCAGCCACGCATACTGATAAAGCTGTTCCATGACTGATACTTACTTTCTATTTTTAGGTTGCCGTAACTGTGAACAATTGTGACACACGACAGCCAGAGGTGAGCATAAATACTTCCTTAAACTGTGACCTATGCAACTACCAACGTAACGCCGCCCTCTGGGCGGTATTGAAACCGGCCAAAGGGCGGCGTTATATACCCATTTGGGGATTAGCTGGTTATATCCTCAATTGGGCTTACAATGAATTGAGGCGATCGCTTTCCGAGGAACCGCCCAGAGGGCGGCGTTACAAAGTCTATCGCCTACAACCTAACCGCCACTGACTGCGGTTGCAGGATTTGGATTTGAGGACTAGGTTGATAACTCTGCATAAAAGCGTCGAGAGTCCGCAGTAAATCCTCTCGCCCTTGGAATTGTTCAAAACGAAACAGGACTTTACCTCTATCAAATAGGATCAGTGTTGGCAAAGTGCTGAGTTTATAAGTGCTTGCCAGTTTCAAGCTAGAGTCAGCATTAATTCCTACTAGCTTGACTTGGCCAGCCCAGTCAGCTTCAAATTGCTTTAGCAGTGGGTCGATCAGGCGACAAACCCCGCACCAGGGAGCCCAAAAATGGACTAGGACGGGAGTATTCGATTCAAAAACTTCTTGTGTAAATGTCCGCTCGCTAACCGACAACAGCATGATCCCTCGTGATTTATTAACTTTTAATATTCTGGGATCATGCTACCAGGCTAAGCTACTTGTTGCACCAATTAATAGGGGATGAATTTTCCACAAAATTAAGGTAAAAATTGCTACACCCAAGTAAGCAGGGCGTAAAAACTCCCAAATGTCAAGGGTTTGACGATTTTGAAGTATCGCCAAAAATGGAATCACTGAAGTTCGAGATGTTAAGGCTTCAAAAGATTCGCCATAACGATCCCGCATCCGTCTGTCCCCATGCCACACTGCAAACAGGTGATGGAGCACTAACCCGATAGAGGTGAGGAGGGTGAAGCTAGTGCCAATCCAGAGGGTGTGGGCGATACACCAAATTACCTGACCCACCATTTGGGGATGTCGGGTAATACGGATAATGCCCGTTTCATAGAGGTGAACTTGGGGCTTTTGGATCGCCGCGATTTCTAGTAGGTTGAAGGTGGCGGGATAGAGAAATAAGAATGAAATCGCTGAAAGAGTCCAAACTAAAGGTTTAACTGTGGGTACACCCTGTAACTGCCACAGTTGCAAACCGTCGTAGCGATGGTTGAAGAAATAAATAATTAAAACTGTCGCTAGAGGGATGCTAACTAAGGCAAATAAAACTCGGTAGAGTCGGGGGCCAATTAGTTTTTCTCCCTTGGGGCGTAAAGCCGCTAAACCACTGTGGGCGATCGCGAAACCCAGTAACAGTCCCAGCATTATCAAATGGCTGGGAGTCAGCCAGTCCTGTATCATTGTTGTCACTATTAAAGAAACTTATTGATTCTTCGCTCTCGTTGTGTCAGAAAGTATCTAAAAGAGCGGTTGTGGGGAATGGGGTATGCAGTATCGGGGTTGGATCGTCAGAATTGTCTGAAATTTCAGGTGTACGGGTATCCGCTACCTGTAGGCTGACCCAACAGACGTTTTGCTCAATTCCCCATCAACGGTTTCCCATTTCTACTGCCAAATCCTCGCACGTTTCAGGTTAAGCAATATGTCTGACCTTCCTTTCACTTTAGATCAGTTACGCATTCTCAAAGCGATCGCCTCTGAAGGTAGCTTCAAGCGGGCCGCTGATAGTCTCTATGTATCCCAGCCAGCCGTCAGTTTACAGGTGCAAAACTTAGAGCGACAATTGGATGTCCCCCTATTTGACAGAGGTGGGCGACGAGCTCAACTCACGGAAGCGGGCCATCTCTTACTCAGTTATGGCGAGAAGGTTTTATCCCTTTGTCAGGAAACCTGTCGAGCTATTGAGGATCTGCAAAATCTTCAAGGTGGTACTCTGATCGTGGGTGCATCTCAAACTACTGGGACATATCTTCTCCCTCGCATGATTGGGATGTTTCGCGAACTGTATCCAAATGTAGCGGTACAATTGATCGTTCATTCTACTCGCCGCACAGCTTGGAGTGTCGCTAACGGGCAAATTGACCTTGCGATCGTTGGCGGCGAAATTCCTACTGAGCTTCAAGATTCTTTACAAATCATTCCTTACGCTGAGGATGAACTGGCTCTGATTCTACCCGTCTCTCATCCTCTAGCGAAAACTGAAGCAATACCAAAAGAAGACCTTTATAAATTGCAGTTTATTTCCCTAGATTCTCAATCAACAATTCGCAAAGTCATTGACCAAGTTTTGGGTCGCTGTGGCATCGATACTCGCCGTTTAAAAATTGAAATGGAACTCAATTCAATTGAAGCGATTAAAAATGCTGTCCAGTCAGGTTTAGGTGCTGCATTTGTCTCCGTTTCAGCTATTGAAAAAGAGTTGCAGATGAATGTACTTCATAAGAGCCAAGTCGATCAAGTTGTAGTAACTAGAATTTTATCTTTGATTTACAATCCCAACCGCTACCGCTCAAAAGCAGCAGAGGCTTTTAGCAATGAAATTTTGCCCCAGTTTGCCTCGGAAGGTTACACTAAGGAGAGAAAGGAACTTCCTTTCAAGGAATTAGATAGCCTAGAGATAGTGACTCCCAATTCCTTTGGAATTTAATCTAGTCTTCTATAAAACAAAATCGATGGCATTAAATAACCAGAGTTCGGGTTAACCCAAACTCCGGTTAAAGCTATTGCTATAGCTGAAATCGGTAACTTGTATCAACCGAGCATTTTTTTAATCAAATCCACCTTGCCCTTATAAGGAGCATACCGCCATTTCAAATCAAGTAGAAATGATTTTTTGAGAACACTTTTGTAATGAGAAAAAGTATCAAAACTTGCTTTGCCATGATAGCTACCAATTCCGCTATCTCCAACTCCTCCAAAAGGCAAAAATGTCACTCCGAATTGCATCACAGTATCGTTAATACAGACTCCTCCTGATGAAGTTTCTCGTAAAACTCGCTCTTGTTTTTCTTTATTTTTAGAGAAAAAATACAAAGCTAAAGGTTTGGGACGAGCATTAATTTTAGCGATCGCATCCCCTAAATCATCATATTCTAACACGGGCAAAATCGGCCCAAAAATCTCTTCTTTCATCACAGGCGAATCCCAAGAAATTCCGTCTATTACCGTCGGAGAAATATATCTATCCTCTAGATTTATTGCGCCACCTGCAATCAATTCTCCCTCTTTGAGAAATTCCGCCAAACGTCCCAAATGTCTTTGATTGATGATTCGGCAATAATCAGGACTTTTTGCGGGATCGTCGCCGTAAAACTCTTGAATTGATGCCTTAATTGCCCTCAATAAATCTGGCTTAACCTTTCGATCGACTAATAAGTAATCAGGGGCAATACAAGTTTGACCAGCATTGATAAATTTGCCCCAAGCAATCCTTTTTGCTGTATATTCAATCTGAATTTCTGAGTCTACAATACAAGGACTTTTCCCTCCTAACTCCAAAGTTACTGGTGTTAAATGTTTCGCTGCTGCTTCCATGACTACCTGACCAATTTTAGTGCCACCGGTAAAGAAGATATGGTCAAATTTTTCTGCTAGTAACTGTTGACTAATTTCTACTCCTCCCTCAACTGCTGCAATATAAGCAGGATCGAAGTTTTGGGAAATTATTTCTGCCACTAATGCCGAGGTATAAGCAGCTATTTCAGAGGGTTTGAGGATAGTGCAGTTGCCCGCTGCGATCGCACCCACTAAAGGTGATATCATTAACTGGAAAGGGTAATTCCAAGGCCCAATAATCAGTACAACTCCCTTCGGTTCGGGATAAATGCTGGCAGAGGCGGGAAATTGATCGATGGAAGTTGATACTTTTTTCGGTTTTACCCAAGATTTCAGGTGCTTAATGGCATAGTTAACTTCTGAGACTGTTGCTATTTCAAAATAAGCCTCGAACTCTGGCCTGTTGAGGTCAGCCTTGACAGCTTCGACAATCTGTGGTTGATTCAAAGAGATAGCTTCTTTGAGACGCTTAAGCTGTGCAATCCGAAAGCTTAAGTCTTTGGTTTTACCAGTTGCAAAAAACTGTTGTTGCTGGCTGAGAATGTCGCTGATTGCTACAATTGGAGGTATCATAGTTTTAATGCTGGATCTATAAAATAGATGTTACACTACTCGCTCAAAATAGATCCCAACTATGACAGATGAGTATAAAGGCAAAACCTACAATTTTAGATTTTACTGGAGTACAATGACCACAACCTCAAAAAGCTGTTTTTTATCCTCTATCTTATCGCTGTTTTTATTATTCAGTACCGCAGGCTGCACTTCTATTTCCCAAAAACAGATTGTTATTTGTTCAAAAGATTTTACGGAACAAGTTATTTTAGTAGAAATTTTAGCCCGTCACATTGAAGCCAAGACAGATATACAAGTAAAACGCGAACTTAATTTAGGTGGAACTCTTTGCCATCAATCTCTAGTAGCTGGTAAAGTTGACTTATATGTAGAATATACTGGTACTGCTTTTGCTAACATTCTCAAACAAAAACCGATTTCTGACCCAAAAAAAGTTTACACTTATATCAAGCAAGAATATGCAAAGCAGTTTGAATTAGAGTGGACAGAACCTCTGGGATTTAATAACAGTTTCGCAATTATTATCCGGGGTGACGATGCAAAAAAACTTAATTTGCAAACCCTTTCTCAACTTGGCAAAGCTGCACCAAAGTTGCGGGCAGGTTTTGGCCCAGAGTTTAAAGAAAGGAAAGATGGTTTTCCGGGATTAGCTAAAACTTACGGGCTAAAGTTTGCAGAAGAACCGAAAGAAATGTTATTAGGATTACTGTACCAAGCACTTAAAGAAAAACAAGTAGATGTCATTGCTGGTAACTCTACTGATGGGTTAATAGAAAGTCTGAGTTTAGTTGTTCTTAAGGATGATAAGCAATATTTCCCCCCCTATGAAGCTGCCCCAGTTGTGCGTTCTGCAATTTTGGCAAAATACCCAGAATTGCGTGAAGTTCTGAATGAATTAGCCGGGAAAATCTCGGAGGAAGATATGCGAAAACTCAATTATCAAGTTGATGGGAAACAACTAGATGCTGGACAAGTTGCACAGGATTTTTTACAACAAAAGTTATAGCTAGGGGCTAGGGGCTAGGGGCTAGGGGCTAGGGAAGAAGAGGAAGAAGGGAAGAGAATTAAGGGTTTGAGAATCATCCGCGAATGATGGGGGTAGGCACGGGGGCACTACCCCTACAATATTTGCACAACTCATTTAGACGTGCTATATATAACAGTTAACAGTTAACAATTAACAGTTAACAGTTAACAGTTAACAATTAACAGTTAACAGTTAACAGTTAACAGTTAACAGTTAACAATTAACAATTTATTCATCAATCGACCATCCATCTTTAACAGAATCTTCCTCAATAATTCTTTTCGGACGCATCACTAAGATAACTTTTGCTAAAAGCTTGATATCGGGAATTTCTTCAAACCACTGTAATTCTAAATTGCCTCCATTATCTATGAGGAAATAACTATCAATATCCCACTGTCTTTGAGCGCGGTCGGCGATAATTAATACTTCTTCAGGTTTGCCTTCTAGGGGTGTGGGAAAGCGATCGCTATTTGCCAAAACTGCGACGGGATCTTCAGCTTTCCTAATCACTTGCCAACCAGGGACGGTTATCCAAGCGCCAGTACCCGAAAATTTGATCAGTTGAAAGGGCCCTGTTTTCTCAGTCAGGGGAACCGCTTCCCAGTCTGTAGTGGCGATCGGCATTTGACCGGCAACAGGTACGATCCGAGGTAAATCTTCCTCATCTTCGACGCGATAAATTGGCAACCGGGGGGCAGTACGCTTGGGAACTACGGTAAAATCAGTTAGTAGTTGTTCGATTTGTTGCCGCGCAGTGGGACTTGCAGCTAATTTTAAACCCCGTGCGATCAGGCGCGATCGCTCTTGTAAATCACTTTTCTCCCTCGCCAATTTCCAACACTGGTAAGCAACCGCGTCCCCCGCATCATTAGTAAATCCTGCTGGTGGCCGAATGCGGGAAAATTCCTTGACAGCTTTGGCTATTTCGTGCGCGTCGTCAGCATCGAGGTTGTGAGACAGTACCAACGTAGCAGCAGCAACCCGTTCATTTTGCGTGAGAATCCGAAACTCGTACAAAATATCGCTACCCTTGCGCCAAAAGTGCGATCGCACTTCCTCTGTAGCATTAGCATTTACTAAACTGGTATAAACTTGAGCGGCAACGCTGACCTGATTTTGCTGTACGGGTTCAAACCCTGTTTGTTCAAAAATCTGATTGGAACTGTAGCCAGTTTTGAGCAATGTAGCGCAAGCCTGTCCCCATTCTACCCAACTGCCCTCCTTGCGGCGGAGCGATCGCACTAAATTTTCCACATCTACAGCATTCGTAGAAGATTGAGAGTCCGAATTTGGCAAGTCTTGAGGTGTTTGAGTCATAATCGAATTAGAAATTAAGCGATCGGTAGTTGTTTTTTGCAAACGTAAGTAGAAGGAAAAAGGAAGAAGGAACAAGAATCAGAAGTTGCACTCCCTGTTTTATTTAGCCTGCGATCGCGTCAAACAGACAATCAAGTTTATACCCAAAATTCTGTTAGCGACGCTCAAAAGGCAAAAGCCGAAAGTAGACTTCTCATTTGCAGTAGAGCTTAGGTTTGATACCATGTCACTATTGTTGCAAAATAAATGCTCACCCAAATCCGCCGAGGCGAGTTGATTGTATTCTTATGGATAATGCCCTTCCAGAGCTAGATAACATTAAACGCCAGCTCATGAGCCTAAATCGACCGAAAAAGCCTAAAATGCTGGTGGTAGACGATGAACCAGACAATCTGGATCTCCTCTACCGAACTTTCCGGCGAGATTTTAACGTACTTAAAGCTGAGAGCGGAATTCGCGCCTTGGAAGTCTTAGGCTATGAAGGTGAAGTTGCTGTCATCATCTCCGACCAACGAATGCCGGAAATGAAGGGAACGGAGTTTCTGAGCAAAACTGTGCCTCAGTTCCCAAACACAGTGCGAATTATCCTCACTGGTTTTACGGATATTGAAGACCTGGTAGACGCGATTAACTCTGGACAGGTATATAAATATATCACTAAGCCCTGGGACCCGAACGAACTCAAGGTTGTAGTCCAGCGGGCCGCCGAGACTTACGAACTGCTTAAGCAACGCACGGAAGAACTGCGCCGGGCCCAAATCCAAACGCAACTACTGGCAACTGTCATGCAGACAGCTCAGGACTCTCCTAGCTTAGAAGCAAGTTTAGCTCCCATTGCTACGGCCTTCAGCGATAATTTTTTAGCCGATGCGTGCATCTTACAACTTGTGGAGGGAAATGCTTTAACAGGGGCCGTCGGCACTCACAGCGCAGGGGGGAAGGTAGACAACTGGCTGGCAAGTGACCCTTTGGTTAAAGAAGCGATCGCTACTCAGACTATTCAATGTTCCCTCAATGTCTCAGCGGATACAGCAATGACCGACATTGCCCACTACCAGGCATCAGGAATTCAAGCCCATCTTGCTGTTCCCATCGCCTATCGCGGAGAAGCGATCGCTTTAATGTCCCTCCAGTGGAAGCAGCCCAGCACCCTCCGTCCCGACGAACTCATGACTCTTCACCTCGCATCTCAACAAGTTGCCCTAGTTATAACAACTTTGAAGTGTTCTTAAGCGAGTACATTATGAAGGTAGGGGTGGGTTCACCAGGTTTTTCTTCATCAATCAAAAAGCCAAAGAATCCGCCCCCATATTTATATTTAATTTTAATTAAAAGTGAGGTAATACCAATTCTCCAAAGTTATGCTATTGAACTTTATCTATTGGTTTAACTCCCAAAGCTGTAATTCTGGCTCTTTCGTACTTACTAAAATTCTAGCATAGTAGGTACGAAAGAGCCGTATAATTTTGGATAAATAGTATAATTAGTGGTTAGGGGATAGCACACAAAGCTACACGGCACCAACAGGGTATGTATTATTTACGTATAAATACGTAAGAGCTAGCCAGTGATTACGGATAGCACTGAGCCGACTATCTCTTATCATAAACATCACCAGGAAACTTTTGATAATTTTGTCAGTTAATAAACCCTGTCGTGCAGAAGCAGCTTATTTCTACGATTAGGTTTGTCGCCAGACGCATAATTGATAATTATTCAAATTTGCTTGCTGCCTCAAAGTCACTGCGAGTGAATAAAGCTGTGACTTCTGAGATACAAACCTTTACTATTTTGATGGCTAATGACAGCGAGGATGTCTGTTTTCTTGTACAGGAGGCACTGCGAGAAGTTCCACTAGCGATCGCATTTTACTCCGTTGAAAATGGTGAAAAACTGCTAGACTATTTGTACCGCCGCGATCGAGATACTGATGCTAGAAATTCGCCCTACCCCAATCTAATCTTACTGGATTTGAATATGCCAAAGTTGGACGGTAAAGAAGCTATAGCTATGATTAAGTCTAATCCCAACTTCTGCCATATTCCGATAGTAGTGTTAACAACTTCACAGCAGGACGGAGATATCCTTCACTGCTACCGCTTAGGTGCTAATTCTTTCATAGTTAAACCGATAACTTTTGATGCCCTAGTTGAGGTGATGAACACTTTGTGCCGTTACTGGTTTGGAATTGTTTCTCTACCACCTGAGTGATGAGTTATTAGTTATAAATTTTGAGTTTTGAGTTAATTTTTATAAGCTGAGTGATTTTAACCATATTAGTTTAGCACAAAGTCAAAGAGATTGGAGAGATTCTTAAGTAGAAGGCTCAGATTCAGGATCGGGTTAAGCCAAAAGCGAAGAGACTCCGATCGGGGCGCTTTTTCAGCATTGGCACTTTAGCTTTAATTATGTCGAGGTACTTATAAGATTTTTAAAATTTGCACTCATCTGCATATTTTAGGTATATTGTTAGTGGTAGGTATTAACACACTCTCTATAGGCTGATGATCTATCGTCCCACCGATCGCACTGCTAAAGTTGTACTTCCGCCTAACCAATTGCTCAAAATTCTTTTGGTGGAGGATGACCCTGTAGATGCCGAACTGATAGAAGAGTTTTTAGATTCAGTCAGTAATATTGAGGTTCAGGTCAAAACAGTCGCTCGCCTCAGCTTGGCGCTAAAAAGTCTGGGAGAGGCAGAATTTGACGCAATTTTATTAGATTTATCTCTACCGGACAGCTTTGGAATTGATACTGTCAAAAGCGTGAAAGCACAAGCTTTAACAGCTCCAATAGTCGTTTTGACTTCACTCAATGACGAAAATATGGCAATTGAAGCAGTACACTGCGGAGCACAGGATTACCTGGTAAAAAGAGGATTTTCGGGGCAACTGTTAGTTCGTGCTGTACATTACGCGATCGCGAGATCGCGGACAGAAGAAGCTTTGCGGCAAGTGGCCCAAAGGGAGCGGCTTTTAGGGCGAATGATCGAGCGGATTCGCTCTTCAATTATTTCAATTTCTCTACCTAATGGCGATTTAGATTACTATGCTGATTTCCCGGCAAGTGTTTTTGCAGGTGGTTCTATTCAACTAGCAAATATTCTGCATAAGACAGTAGCAGAAGTGCGACAATTTCTTAAAACTGACCGTGTTGTAATTTATCGCTGTCGAGGTTCGACAAAAGCAGGACAAGAGGATGAAGAAGGTTCTGCAATCGCGTCTGATGGAGCTTTTAACTCCTATGTTGGCAGCAGAGATATTGATACTCCTTTAGCTATTTCCTGTGACTGGTCAAGCAATACAGAATCTTTCGTCGCAGTGGAAGATATCAGTGTGGCAAAACTAGATGCCGATGACAAAAATTTGTTTGCCGAATTTCACATTAAAGCAGTTTTGACAGTACCTATTTGGCAAGCATCGGAACTGGGAATACGAAAGTGGGATAGCGAAAAATGGGGAGATGAGGAGATAGATAAATGGGGAGATGGCGAGAAAATTTTACTTCCTAATTCCCCAAATCAAAATCTTCTCTGGGGGATATTGGCAGTTTATCATTGCAGTAATTCTAGGCAGTGGCAGCAGTGGGAAGTAGATTTTTTGCAGCAATTGGCAAATCAAGTAGCGCTAGCAATTCAACAGTCAGAACTTTACGGTCACTTAGAGATAGCTAACCGCAAATTGCAGCGACTAGCGACTACAGATGAACTAACCGGAATTGCCAACCGCCGCCAATTTAATCGCGCCTTAAACTTGGAGTGGCGGCGGTGTGGAAGAGAGCTAGTCACGCTATCTTTAATTATCTGTGATATCGACTTTTTTAAACTTTATAACGACTGCTGCGGTCATCCTGCCGGCGATACCTGCTTAGTACGAGTTGCCTGCGCGATCGCTTCATCGATCAAACGTCCTGCCGATTTAGCGGCCCGTTACGGCGGCGAAGAATTTACCGTACTCCTGCCAAATACAAGCATAGAAGGTGCGATCGCCGTCGCTAGAGCAATTCGCACCTCCGTAGAAACACTGAAACTGCCCCACCCCCAATCCCGTATTAACCCGTACATCACTCTCAGTTTCGGAATTGCCAGCGTAGTTCCCCTTCCTGATACCTCTTCCGACACCCTAATTCAGAGTGCCGATCGCGCTCTATATCAAGCCAAAGCAAAAGGAAGAAATCGAATTTGTCAAGTAGTTTCCCAGCCTAAATCCTAGCCCTTCGAGGTTTAAATATAGCAACCGCCAAGGCAGTTAAGACACTCGTTTATGGCCCAAACCATTAACTCTCTTCCTCTCTTCTCTTCTTCCCTTTCTTTCCCTAGCCCCTAGCCCCTAGCCCCTAGCCCCTAACCGCCCTGGCGGTTGCTATACCTGCGGCAAACACCTTTACACAATAATTAAAATAGTTAAAAAAATGGTAACATTTCTTAAAAACAATCTGACCAACCCTCCGTTGAAACTTCTAGTAGTAGAAGATAATTCAGAAGAAGCAGAATTAATTGAAGAATTTCTATTAACTAGCAATTTTGGAGCGCACTTATCTATTACCAGAGTAGAGCGGATCGGCAAAGTCCAGCAACTCCTCAATCAAGAAAGTTTTGACGCAATTTTATTAGACCTTTCACTACCTGACAGTCGAGGCATAGATACTGTTGCCAGAGTAAAAACATACAGCCTAAACACTCCAATAGTAGTAATAACATCCGATACCAATGAAGAACTAGCCATTCAGTCAATCCAAGCCGGAGCTCAAGACTATTTAGTAAAAATAAAAATAAACAGCGAAATTTTAATTCGCTCTCTACGCTATGCAGTCGAGCGCCAACATAGCCAACAAGCCTTACGGCAAAGTGAAGAAAAATATCGCTCTGTCATTGACAATACTCTAGGCAGTATAGCCATTATCCCCTCTTCAAATACCATCGATAATTCTCAGGAGAGGAACGGCAATGAATTAACAGCAAAAGCCTCAGAAGAGTTTTTAAATCACATAATTAATGCCAATCCCGATCCCATTTTTATCAAAGATGAACAGCATCGCTGGATTATTTTAAACAATGCCATGTGCCAACTAATTGGAAAGCCTCGTAGCGAACTGATTGGCAAATCAGACTATGAGTTCTTTCCTAAAGAAGAAGCTGATATTTTTTGGCAAAAAGACGAACTCGTATTTAGGACGGGACTCACCAACGAAAACGAAGAAAATTTTACGGATATCCAGGGAAATTTGCACATAATTTCGACTAAAAAAACTAGGATTGAACAAGCAGATGGGAGTAAATTTTTATTAGGGACTATCAGAGATATTACAGACTTGAAGCGCCAAGAAAAAGCCCTAGAAGAAAGTGAAGCTAGGTTCCAAAGTCTAGCAGCAAACCTACCAGGAATAATCTATCAATTAGAACTCTCACTAGAGAATTCAATATCTTTTCCTTACGTCTCTTCTGGTGTCTCGCAGATTCTCGGTTATACAGCAATAGAAATTCAATCACTAAGCGATAAAAATTTCCCCACTCTGATGCACCCGGAAGATTTAGTCAGAATACCGACATATATCAAACAAATAGAAAATGGTAGTGATGGGGACATCTTTGAAATCGAATACCGAATCCGACATCAAGACGGCAGTTGGCGCTGGCTTTGCAGCCGCGATACAGCTTTTACTAGAACCCCAGAAGGTAAGTTAAAACAAATTCTTGGCACTGCGACAGACATCACCGAACAAAAGCAAAAAGAAATAGAAATCCGGTTATTGCTGACAGCAACTGGTGCGATTAATCGCGCCCTGGATTTTCAGGATGCCTTAACAGTCATTTTGGGATTATTTTGTGCTAACATTGGCTGGGATTTTGCAGAAGCTTGGATTCCTAATGCTGACGGCACATTTTTAGAATGTAGCGATGGATGGTATGCTAGAGATCGCACTTTAGAACAGTTCCGGCACGAAAGCAAAAATTTTCAATATCCCCCTGGAGTAGGCTTGGTAGGGCGAATTTGGCTGACAGGAAAGCCAGAATGGATAGAAGATATTTCCCTCGTCCGATTGTCAACTTTTACGCGCTCGCGAATCGCCGCTCAAATGGGATTAAAAGCTTGTTTTGGCGTACCAATTTGTCAAGGAGAAGAAGTTTTTGCTGTGATAGTTTTCTTTAACCGCACTAAGATTGTCCAACAACCTCGTTTAGTTGAACTCGTAAAAGCTGCGGCGGCTCAGTTGAGTTTACACATCCAACGAAAAAAAACAGAAGCAGCTTTGCGCGAAAGTGAAGAGCGCTTTCACTTAGCAATGGAAGCTAGCGCTCTCGGACTATGGGATTGGAATCTTAGCACCGGAAAAACCTATTTTGATGCTCAGTGGAAAACCATGCTCGGATATCAAATTGATGAGATAGAAGAAAGTATTAGTTCCTGGGAAAAATTACTACATCCAGATGATAGAGAAAGAGCAATTGCCGCCAGGAATAAACACCTAGAAGGTGCAACTGAATTCTATAAAGCAGAATATCGAATGCTGAGTAAATTTGGCGCATGGAAGTGGATTTCAGATTGCGGAAAAGTAACAGTTCGTGATGAAGGGAATAAACCGCTAAGGATGACTGGTACTCATAAAGACATCAGCGACAGCAAAATTCTTGAAGAAAAGCTACAAAATTCCTATGCGGAAATGAACGCTTTGTTTGAAGCAATGACAGACATCATACTCGTTATTGATTCCGAAGCAACTAATGTAAAAGTTGCTCCCACTAATCCTGCTCGGCTTTATCCTGATGGTACTGATATTGTTACTCCAACAGTAGAAAAATTTTTAAACGAGCCTAGGGACGAGCTGTTTTTGAGTAAAATTCGGCAAGCTATAGAAACAAAGCAGACGGTTAATTTTGAGTACAGCTTGCTCGCAGGCGAGTGTGAATTGTGGTTTTTTGCTACTATTTCTCCCGTCTCGGAAAATTCTGTAATCTGGGTAGCTCGTGACATTAGCGATGTCTATAAAGAGCTTCGCTTACGCAAACAAGCCGAAGTCGCCTTGCAACAGCAGTTAAAGCGAGAACGACTTGTAGGAGCCTGTGTTGAGCGCATTCGTCACTCTCTTAATCTCGAAGCAGTCCTCAGTACCGCCGTCTTGGAAGTTAGGCAATTTTTGCAAATAGATCGCACGGTGATCTACCGATTTAACCCTAATTGGAGCGGCTTTGTAGCTGTCGAGTCAGTTGGTGATTCTTGGATTTCTATTCTTGGTCAAGATATTCAGGATAATTGTTTTACAGAAGTCTATGTTTCCCTCTACGAGCAGGGGAGAATTCAAGCAGTAGAAGATATTTATTCCGCCGATTTAAATGCTTGCTATCTGAATCTGCTGATGCAGTTCCAGGTGAGAGCTTTTTTGGTAGTACCAATTCTGCAAAATAGTCCCGATTCAGAATATAAGAGCGCCAATTCAAAATCCCCAATCCAAACTCGGCTTTGGGGGCTGCTGATTGCCCATCATTGCACGAGCCCGCGCCTGTGGCAACTCTCCGAGATAGAATCTCTAAGACAGTTGTGCGTGCAGTTGGGGATTGCCATTCAACAATCAACCTTATTTGCACAAGCTCAAACTGAAATCTGCGATCGCAAACAGGCAGAATTAGCCCTGCAACAAGCCAAGGAAGCCGCAGAAGGCGCTAACCGTGCCAAAAGCGAATTTCTTGCCAATATGAGCCACGAACTCCGCACACCTTTAAACGGAATTTTGGGTTATGTTCAATTGATCAAAGCAGACAAAAATATCACCGAAGACCAGCAGGAAAGTCTGGGGAATATTCAGCAGTGCGGCGAACATTTACTTACTCTAATCGAAGATATTTTAGATTTATCCAAAATTGAAGCTAGAAAAATGGAACTCTCCCCTATAGAGTTTAATTTGCCTAGCTTTGTCAAGAATATTGCCGATCTATTTCAAATGCGATCCACACAAAAAAACATCTCCTTTACTTGCGAACAAACATCTTCCCTACCTACCTGTGTTTGTGGTGACAATAAAAGGTTGCGGCAAGTTTTGATAAATTTACTGGGTAATGCAGTTAAGTTTACGAACACTGGTGGCGTAATTTTTAAAGTCGGCTATGTAGAAACTGGGAACTGCGAACTAGAGAGTGAGGACTGGGGACAGGGAATTCCCAATAGGAAGGAACAAATAACAACGAACAACGAACAATTACCAATTACCAATTACCAATTACCAATTAGAAAAATTCGCTTTCAAGTAGAAGATACTGGCATTGGCATAGAGGAAAACAAATTAGAAGAAATATTTTTGCCATTCTACCAAGTAAGCGATCCCATTTATTCTATTGAAGGTACAGGTTTGGGACTCTCTATCACCTATAAATTAGTGAAAATGATGGGGGGTGAAATTACTGTCAAAAGTAGCTTTGGGAAAGGCAGTGTTTTCAGGGTAGATTTAGAGTTACCATCAGCAGGTAGTTACTGCGAATCAGCCACACCGCCAGACAAAGGCAGACTTGTTGGTTTCACAGGTAATAAGCGGAAAGTGTTAATAGTCGATGATAACGATCTCAATCGCGCTATGTTGCGGAGGTTACTTTCCCGTATTGGCTTTGAAATTATGGAGGCCGTAGATGGGAAAGACTGTCTGAAAAAAGCAGGAGAATTTCTCCCCGATGTGATTTTAATGGACTTGCTAATGCCAGTTATGGACGGATTTGAAGCCGCCAGGTGTCTGCGAATGTTACCAGAACTAAAAAATGTAGTTGTGCTTGCTCTGAGTGCCAGTGTTTTCCATAATACTCAGGAAGAAAGCTTGATCGCCGGCTGCGATCAATTTCTCCGCAAACCTGTAGAAACAGCGCAACTTTTAGAACGGCTACGGATACATTTGGGTTTAGAATGGATTTATGAAGATCGAGAAGAAAGAAGCAGAAAAAAAGAGGAATTGAAAAAGTCTCTTGACTGTTCCGCCTCCATACATACTCCTGACTCCGAATCAATTGCTGGATTGTTAAAACTGGTGGCGATTGGCGACATCGAAGCGATTTTAGAGGAAACTAGCAGACTTGAAGCATACGATCCAAAATTAGTCCCATTTGCTGCCCATTTACGCCAACTTGCTAAAGGATTTCAGCTTAAAAAAATCCGGGGTTTTTTAAAGCAATATCTAAAGTAAACTCATAATTACATGACTTACACAATTGTAACGCCGCCCTCTGGGCGTTTTCTTGACCGACTTGAGGGCAGTGTTATATAAATTTCAAATCATAAATTATCTGTTTCTAAAAGTAAAGTTAATCTAGAGAATATGAAAAGCAAAAACTCAGCAAGAAGTATCATTCTCATCGTTGATGACAATCAAACCAATCTCGATGTACTTTTCGATTTTTTAAGAAACTGCAACTTCAAAGTATTAGTAGCACTCGACGGTGAAAGTGCGATCGAGCAACTTGAATATGTCCGACCAGACTTGATACTTTTAGATGTAATGATGCCAGGAATTGACGGGTTTGAAACTTGTAGTAGGCTGAAAGCAATCCCAGCAACCAAAGACATCCCAGTAATTTTTATGACTGCCCTTTCTGATACAGTAAATAAAGTCAAGGGTTTTCAATCTGGGGCTGTTGATTACATTACTAAGCCGTTTCAGCACGAAGAAGTATTGAGCCGCATTCAAACACATTTGACTATCTGCAACTTGCAAAAAAAACTCCAAGAAAAGAATGAAGAACTAGCCGCACTCAACGGCAATTTAGAAAAGCTAGTAGAACAAAAAACCAAACAGCTAATAGAGCAGCAAAAAACCGCTATTATTGGGCGATTAACTCAAGGCATGGTACACAATTTGAGAAGTCCCTTACAAATCATCCAGACTAGCGTTGATTTGATCGAAGCTAAAGCAGCAAAACTTGAGGATAAATCATTGTTTAATTATAGTAAATATATTAACCGTTCGGTAGCAGCAATTAATGAAATTATGGAAACTTTAATGTTCAAGAGTATTAAAGACCAAAGGGGAGAGTTGCAACCTGTAAATCTGAATGAGTTGTTGCGGCAAGAACTGCAACTTTTAGAGTCAAATTTGCATTTTAAGCATAAAGTTAATAAAAAATATTTATTTGACGAAAACCTTCCCAACTTGCCTTTAATCTATTCTTATTTTTCCCAGGTATTCCACAATTTAATAGACAATGCACTACACGCTATGTGGAATATGACAAATCAAACCTTGACTATTGTTACTAGGCAAGACGAATACCGAATATACATGGATATAGAAGACTCAGGCTGCGGAATACCGCCAGAACAACTGTCAAATGTGTTTGACTTTTTCTACACATCCAAACCTGCTAAAGGCGAGGAAGAGAAAGAGGGATCGCCTACAGGAACAGGATTAGGACTTTATACTTGTCTGGAACTTTTAAAACCTTTCCAAGGCGAGATTACAATTAAATCTGAACTCGGTAAAGGCAGTATCTTTACAGTAATTCTGCCCAAGCAGATTATTGATAAAATTTAATATTTACTGCGTAAATATTAAGCCAACATCCGGCTACACCAGCCTCTACAATATTTTGGCAAGAAGTATAGTTTACATTGAGATTTTTTTTGATATAATAGAAATAAGTTTCTACAACCGCAGTGCTTTTGCCGCTCTAGATTCCGGTCAAAATTAGCGGCTTGGTGATGAAGGTGTAAAATGTGATATGCAGCCTGAATGCAACTTAGTATTAATTACAAAAGGTAAGCTAAATGTAGCGATCGCAGATTTTGAGATTTTTATTGATAACTTGCACTCATGACATCAGCTCTTACACCGACTTCCACCGACACCTCCTTGAAAGTTCTTCTAGTCGAAGATAACCCAGACGATGCTGAACTCATTCAAGAATTGCTATTAGAAAATAGGGGAACGCAATCGCTTTTGTTGACTCCAGTTGTTCGGCTGAGTCAAGCTCTAGAACATTTGCGCCAAGAAACTTTTGACGCAATATTACTAGACCTTTCACTTCCTGACAGCAAAGGATTTCAGACAGTTGCTAGACTGCAAGAATATGGTTTAAATATTCCGATTATTGTACTTACAGCTAACAGCGATGAAGAAGTAGCAGCCCAGTCAATTCAAGCTGGAGCGCAGGAATATCTTGTCAAAAGAGAAGTCAATAGTCAACTGCTAATGCGCTCCCTCCGCAATGCCATCGCCCGACAGAATAGACAAACAGTTTGGCGGCAAAATGAAGAAAAATATCGCTCCCTAGTAGATAATATTAAAGAAGTCATTTTCCAAGTAGATGCCGCTGGAAATTGGGCATTTTTGAATGCTGCTTGGACAGAAATTACAGGATTTGGCATACCAGAAAGTTTGGGGAATCCATTCTTAAACTATATTTATCCAGAGGATCGCCAACGGAATATAGATTATTTACGACCATTAGTTGAAGGTCAAAAAGAAGCCTGTCGCTATACAATTCGCTACCTGACTAAAGGAGAAAGTTTTCGCTGGATTGAAGTGCAAGCGCGTCTAATTTTTGCTCCCAATGGCACTATCTCCGGTACTGCGGGTACCTTGAATGATATCACTCATCAAACATTAGCCCAAGAGCAGTTACAAGCATCCCAAGATTTCCTAAAGTATACTCTGAATGCAATTGCTGACCCCATCTTTGTTAAAGACGAACACCATCGCTTAATTGTCTTTAATAATGCTTTTTGTCAACTTTTAGGCAAGCCGCGTGAAGAACTCCTATGCAAATCAGATTACGATCTTCTGGCCGAAGAAAAAGCCGATATTTCTTGGGAAAAAGACAACCACATATTTATGGCAGGTAGTGCTGATGAAAATGAGGAAATATTGATTAGTGTCGAAGGCATAGAGCGCGTAATTTCTACCAAGAAAACCGTCTTTAAAAATGCAAACGGTAGTCAAATGTTGGTCGGCACAATTCGAGATGTTACTAGCTACAAGCAGCAGCAAGCTAAACTCGAAGAAAGTCAACGTTTTATTGAAAAAATTGCCACATCAAGTCCCAATATTTTGTACGTTTACGACATTGCAGAAGAACGCAATATCTATGCGAATTGCTGTATAGCTGAGGTTATGGGTTATACAGTAGAAGAAACCAAAGAAATCGGAACGCAAATATTACAAGGTTTGATGCACCCTGAAGATTTTGCTATCATTCCTGAATATTGGCAACAAATTGACAACGGAGTTGATGGCGAGATATTTGAAATTGAATATCGGATGCGTCACAGAGACGGCTATTGGCGCTGGTTAATTAGCCGGGATACCGCCTTTTCTAGGAACTCAGAAGGTAAACTAACCCAGATTTTAGGTACGGCAACTGATATTACAGAACGCAAACAAGCAGAAGAAGAAATTCGCTTGTTGCTAACAGCCACTCAAGCCATTAGTCAATCTCAAGACTTTCAAAGTGCTTTAGCAGATGTTCTGCGGTTATTGTGTAGGACAATTGGCTGGAATTTTGGCGAAGCATGGATTCCCGATGCTAGCGGTAATTTTTTAGAATACAGCGAAATTTGGTATGCCAGCGATGAAGACTTAGATGGATTTGGATACCAAAGTAAAAAGTTGACATTTGCGGCCGGAATTGGACTTCCGGGGCGAATTTGGTTGTCGGGTGAGCCAGAATGGATAGAAGATGTTTCCGAGATTAAAGAACCAGTTTTTCTAAGGACTAAAATTGCCGTCCAAATGGGATTGAAAACCAGTTTTGGCGTGCCAATTTGTAGTAGCTCTGAGGTATTAGCAGTTTTAGTTTTCTTTAAGAAAACTAAAACGACAAAAGAATCACGTCTAGTTGAGTTAGTAAATGCGGCGGCGACTCAGTTAGGCGTTCATATTCAGCGCAAACAAACAGAAGCAGCTTTGCGCGAGAGTGAGGAAAGATTTCGATCTCTGGTGGAAAACCTTCCGGGCGCAATTTATCGAGGCTTATACGACTCAGCTTGGACAATGGAATTTATCAGTGATGAAATTGAGGCGATTAGTGGTTATCCAGCGGTCGATTTCATTCAAAATCACCGATTAAGTTTTGCCAGTATTATTCATCCTGAAGATAGAGAAATGGTCGGCCATGAAGTTGCGATGGCAACAGCAGCTAGAGAGTCCTATAATTTGGAATACCGAATTATTCACTGCGATGGTTCGGTGCGGTGGATTGCTGAAAAAGGCAGGGCAAAATTATCTGAAAATGGTGAAGTTTTATGGCTGGACGGACTGATTTTTGACATCACTCGTGGCAAACAGGCAGAACTAGCTCTACTACAAGTTAGAGCTGCTGTAGAAAGCGCTAGCGATGCAGTTGCGATCGCAGACTTAGACGGCAACTCAATTTACCATAACCAAGCCTTTATTCACCGCTATGGTTACACAGTTGAGCAACTAAATGAAGCCGGCGGCCCGGCCTTAATTCATACCAAATCAAGCGTATTGAGGGAGATATTTAAAAGCCTTCGTAAAGGCTGTTCTTGGAGCGGTGAAGTCGAACTCAAAACTAAGCAGAGTGAGATTGTACAAACTCAATTACGGGCTGATTGTATAGTAGACAATGCTGGGAACAAAGTGGGGATGATCGCAGTTATTGCCGACATCACCGAACTCAAACAAAAAGAGTCTGCCTTGCGGATCAGCGAACAGCGGTTGCAGTTAGCAATAGAGGGTAGCGCTTTGGGGCTTTGGGATTGGAATATAGCCACAGCAGAAACTTATTTCGATCCCCAGTGGAAGAAAATGCTGGGCTATGAAGTACATGAGGTTGAAAACAATTATCAAGCCTGGGAAAATCTACTGCACCCAGAAGATTTGCCAAAAGTAATGGCAGCTTTAAAAGCTTATGTGGAAGGTCGCGCTCCCGCCTATGAAATTGAATTTCGGATGCTGAGTAAAGAAGGCATTTGGAAGTGGATTTTAGCTGGGGGTAAAGTGGTAGAGCGCGATCGCTGGGGCGGGCCCCTGCGGATGTCGGGTACGAACAAAGACATTAGCGATCGCAAAGCAGCAGAAGAAGCTGCTTTTCAATTGGCCCAAGAGTTACAGGAAGCTCAAAAAATTGCTCACATCGGTAATTGGGAATTTGAAATCGCAACGGGAACAATTAATTGGTCTGAAGAAGTATTCCGAATTTACGGCCACAACCTAGGTCAAATCCCAAGCTTTCCAGAACTTTTAGAACAAATTCATCTAGAAGATAGAAGTGACTTTCAACAATTAGTTGAAAGAGCAATAACTGAAGGTGTCTCTTATGATTTAGACCACCGTATTTATCGCCTTGACGGAGAAATAAGGCATATTAATAGTAAGGGAAAAGCATTTAAAAATGAATCCGGTCAAGTCGTGCGGCTATTCGGCACAGCAATGGATATTACTGACCGCAAACAGGCCGAATTTGCCTTACAGCAGCAATTAAAGCGGGAAAGGCTAGTAGGGACAATTTTAGATCGCATTCGCTCCTCTCTCAACTTAGAGGAAATCCTGAAAACTACTGTAGAAGAAGTGCGGCAATTTTTGCAAACTGAGCGCACAGTAATTTATCGCTTTAACCTCAACTGGACGGGAGTAGTAGTGGTGGAATCAGTGGAGCCAGGATGGATGCCTATTCTCGGTTTAGATATTGAAGACAACTGCTTTATCGAAAAGTACATCCCGCTATATCTGAAAGGTCTGGTTAATGTAAACTGCGACATTATCAATAGCGATCGCAATAAATGTTATGTGAATTTACTCGCTGATTTACAGGTTAAAGCTAATTTAGTCGCTCCTATTTTGCAAGGTCAAAAGTTGTGGGGTTTGCTGATTGCTCATAACTGTAATGGCCCGCGTCTATGGCAGGAACCTGAGATCGAATGTCTCAAACAAATTAGCTGGCAATTAGCAATCGCCATCCAGCAATCAACACTTTTTGAACAGGCGCAAACTGAAATTGCTGAGCGCAAACAAGCTCTTATAGCCTTGAGAGATTCCGAAGCACGAGAGCGCTCAAAAGCTGTGCAGCTAGAAGTTGCCATGCAGAAATTGAAAAACACTCAATCTCAGTTAATTCAAAATGAAAAAATGGTGAGTTTGGGGCAGTTAGTTGCTGGCGTAGCTCACGAAATTAACAACCCCGTCAACTTCATTTACGGCAATCTCAGTCCTGCCAAAGATTACAGTTTTGAGCTCTTGCAACTGGTTCAACTTTACCAGAACCAATATCCACAGCCCACCGCAGAAATATCAGATAAAATACAGAATATAGATTTGGAGTATATCTCTGGCGATTTACCCAAACTTTTTAATTCCATGAAAGTGGGAGCAGAGAGAATCAGAGAAATTGTCAAATCCCTGCGGACTTTCTCTCGCCTAGACGAAGCTGAGATGAAGTTGGTTAACATCCATGAAGGCATCGAGAGTACGCTGCTAATTTTGCAAAGTCGCCTGAACTTTCAAGGCAGCACTTCGCAGATAATGGTAGTTAAAAATTATGCAAAACTGCCCAAAGTAGAATGTTGCGGGGGGCAGTTGAATCAGGTACTTATGAATATTTTGGCTAATGCCATTGATGCTTTAGAAGAGCAGAGTAAAAGAGAAGCAACACTTGAATGCGATCGCACCCCTACGATCGCCATTCGCACTTATCTTGCAGACCGCGATCGCATAGGAATATCTATTGCTGACAACGGGCCAGGGATACCAGAATCCGTCTGCAAAAAACTCTTTGACCCCTTCTTTACCACTAAACCTGTAGGCAAGGGAACCGGCTTAGGGCTGTCAATTGCTCACTCGATCGTAGTCGAGCAGCACGGCGGCAAAATCACCTGCATTTCTACACCTGGAAACGGCGCAGAATTTGTAATTGAAATGCCGGTGCGGCAAAGGTAATTTGTAATCGCTAATCGCTAATTGCTAATTGCTAATTCAGGACTTACGCAAAACCATCAGTAACGCCGCCATCTTGGCAACAGTTAACAGTTAACAGTTAACAGTTAACAGTTAACAGTTAACAGTTAACAGTTAACAGTTAACCATTAGCCTAATCATCAACAATAGAAGCCCATGCGGGGAACGAAGGAGGGAAAAAGTTTATATCGTAGTCCGAATTTTCCCATTCTTGCACCCAAAAAGGCACTGGGCCGCCAGCGGGAGTCGGCGAAAAAAGGCGTTCTTTTACTTCAATGCTGTAAAAAATTTGTTTCAAAGTATCTCCGCGATCGAGAGCTGCCGTCAGTACCAGATCCAAATCTGGATCGACCCGCTTAACCCTATTTTTGCCCTCATCATCAACCCAAAGCAATTTCAGTGACTTGAGGTCTCTAGGGCTGAGAATACTCTTGTAATAAACCCGCTTGAGAGTTGCCACAGGTTCTAAACTGCGCTCAACCCTGCGAATTTGCTGAAGTCGGAGATAGTGCCACTCAGCTAAATGTTTCCGTTCATCTGGCGGGATCACTCCTTTGGTAGTCGAGTGCTTGTAGTCATAGCGAACCAAACTACATCCCAGATTTGCCAACAGGTGAATTAACTTTTTTTCTTTCGGTGTCGCCTGCCGCCTTTCCTGGGTTTTTGTCGAGTTCCGCTGTCTGCGGGTAGTGATGAGAGAGTTTTCCATTGGAGTTTTTGGAGGAATTACGATTGGGGCTTGACACTCAGGAACTTCAGGGGGCAAAAAGGTAGGAGGGGTGGGGATGGAGGGAGCAAGGGATGTAGAAACGTCCCCAAACTAGCCCTGTTAATAAATTTTCTCGTCCATCCCATTATCCTATCCTCTCATCCGCTCCATGAAACCTACTCAAATCTACCTACGGCAGATTCGATGTTCACTTCCTGCTTCTACCAAGGGAGTCGGCTCCTTCTTGTCCACAGGCGTAACTTCAGACCGTAGCTCGTCTTACTTTCTCCGAACAACGAGATAAAACGCAGAAGGACAGGAACTATTTCCCTTTTTTACCTGTCTTTACGTCCTCTTTATCGCCATCCTCATTCGTTCCAGTGTAGTTGACCTGAGTCCAACTCTTCTGTGCAGTCGTGACGCTCGCTGATGGCTCGGATGCAGATGCTCGAAGGCTAGGGAGATTGAAAAAGGAGAAGCCTGCGGAGGCGATGAACCCTAAAACTAAGATACTCTTTTTCATGATGATGACCCTGATGAACCTAACAAATCACTTTTTGGCAGGTTGGTCGGGTAAAGTGGGTCTGTGCAATAGACCTCTTGTATCCAGGAAATGCTGTCTGTAATAATTGATTCCAGACAGACACACCTGAGCGACCAGAAAAGCCGGAAGTGAAGTGTTAGTAGTGTCCACGATCTTCCACCCACTCTGCTTTTTTGGGTAGTGGAGTGAAAGCCATCAGGGCGGTCATCTATCAGGGAGTTAAACCATCAGGGTGTTAATCCATCGGGTAGTTAATATATCAGGGTGTATCTTCAAAAAAACATAGGGAGCCATGCAATCCTACGTAAATTGAAGAACGCAGTCATTAACGATTTTTCGCATACTCGCCCCCTCAGCAAATTGCTGAGGTTTTTTATTGCCTGCTTTTGGTACACCCAGAGAATAGCACTACCAAACTGAAGCATTGGAAGGCAGGATGTTTACAATATTACAGCTAAAATCGAACAGTTTAACTATACTTAGTTTATTACTGTTTCCTTCTCTTCTTAGAATTACATAAAAAATTTTAGCTGCGGTGCGTAGGCGTAGCCAGCCGCAGGCATCGCCCTTCATCAAGCTAAATATATCTTGACAAAAACTTTGATAAATGATATGGGAGTTGTTTATACACCCAATAGATGAAGACAGAACTAACCTTAAATTATCAATATCAAGTCGGGGGAAGTCTACCAATAGATGCTCCCACCTATGTGATGCGACAAGCAGATGATGAACTCTACGAAGGTCTGAAGGCTGGACAATTTTGCTATGTCCTCAATTCCCGACAAATGGGCAAATCTAGTTTGCGGGTGCAAACTATGAAAAGACTGCAAGATTCGGGCATTATTTGTGCATCAATTGACTTGACAACAATTGGCTGTCAAGACATCAAACCTGAACAGTGGTATGCAGGACTAATCTACACTATAGCAAGTAGTTTCAATCTATTAGATCGGTTTGATGTTGTCAGTTGGTGGAGCGACCATGAAATGCTTGCTCCTGTGAAGCGATTAGATGTATTTATCCACGAAATATTACTCAGAGAAGTTACTGAAAATCTGGTAATTTTTATAGACGAAATTGACAGTACACTCAGCTTAAGTTTTAATGTAGATGATTTTTTTGCTTTGATTCGTGCTTGGTACAATCAGCGATCAGATCAGCCGGAATATAATCGTCTTACCTTTGCTCTGTTGGGAGTAGCTACCCCATCTGAGTTGATTAAAGACAAAATTCGTACTCCTTTTAATATTGGTCGAGCAATACATTTAAGTGGTTTTAGACTAGAGCAAAGTCTTGCCTTAATTAAAGGATTAGCGCTGAAAGCCTTTCAGCCCCGAATAGTGCTTAAGGAAATATTAGCTTGGACGGGCGGCAAACCATTTCTTACTCAAAAAGTTTGTAAATTGGTACTAGCATCTCCATCTTTTATTCCCCAAGGTTTTGAGGCTCAGTACATTGAGGATTTAGTAAAAGATCGTATTATTAACAACTGGGAAGCACAAGATGAACCAGAACATTTAAAGACAATTCGCGATCGCATTTTGCGAAGCCGCCATAATACTTGTCGGTTACTGGTGCTATACCAGCAAATTTTGCAAAACCCCCTTACTAAGACAGGAGGGGTAATTGCTGATGACTCTCCCGAACAAATAGAACTACGGCTGTCAGGATTGGTCGTTAAATATCATAATAAATTAAAAGTTTATAATCCCATTTATGAGTCTGTTTTTAATTCTAGCTGGGTTGAAAAAGAACTGGAAAATCTAGCTCCCTATCGGGAAGCCTTCGCAGGGTGGTTAGCTTCAGGCTATGTGGATGATTCACGACTATTGATCGGGAAGGAATTACAGGAAGCCTTAGCCTGGACAGCGGATAAAAAATTAAGCGGAGAACACTATAAATTTTTGATTTCCTGCCAAAATGTTGCAGGAAAACCTCAAGATAATTATACTAATGATGACGTTTCAATGGGTCAATTTAGTGACTCTGAAATATCGGAAAGTAGTGAAGACATAATATCCCCAGAAATTATTGAAGGCTCGACACAAATAGAATCACATAGAGAATCAAAGCCCATTATTTTTCCTAGTTTTTATGAATCTAAATCTGCCTCTCTCCAAGAATCAACACAACTAGAATCACCGAGAAAAATAACGCCGATTATTAATCCTATTATTTATGAACCTAACTCTGCTTCTAGCGATGAACAACTGTTGTACGATCACCTAGTTTACTGCGTACAAACAGAGTCACCATCGGAGATAATAGATCGCTTTCGCAAATTGTTTATAGACGGCAGAGGATATCCCGATCGGAAGGTAGAAGCGGCTTTATATAGTATTATTTCTGTGAAACGTGAGGAACTAGAGTTTAAATATATCCTTTACCGCTGCTGCCACATCCTCATTAACCGTTGGCAGTTGCACGCCCAACATAAAGCTGCGATTGCAGATTTAATAGCTTTATTTAAGAATAATGCGCCGCGTAATTCCGCAGAATTTTACATAGTTAAACGCTTACAAGAACAGATAAAATTGTTCACAAAAAGTGAAGAATATCTGGCTCTAAATCGGCTAGTTAAAGTTGTAGATCCCGACACAGAGGTAAATAAACAAGAGATTAATTCCTCAGTAGGTCAATTAATTTATCGATATCCATATTTATATAATCATTGTCTGCTAAGTAGAGATAGTTCTTACGAAGATCAGCAAACTATCCGGCACATCCAATCTCAAAAACAGTGGCAATTTGAAATGGAGTTGTCCCAATATTTAACCTATTTAGTTAGGCAATCGCAAAATACAGTAAGCCCGATGCAGTCTGTGTTAAATCCTACCCTTTTGAGCGATGCCGAATTGAACTTTGCTGTCAAGGAATTTGCGGGAAAAGTTGAGGGTTCCCGCACTTACCGAGAATCGGCTCAGTTTTTCCTCGTCCGCACGAAAAAGGTTCAATCCTATGCAGCTTTTAAGGAAGATTTATATGAATATTTGATATCTTCTATTAAACCTGGTTACGGGAAGCGCCAATTTAATGACCGCTTATATAAGCAGCTAAAAAGCACTTTTCCTGAGAGCGATTCTGAGAAGCTTAATAACTTATTATTAATTGAAACTTGCCGCGATTTATTTAATTTTCTAGTAATAGAAAGCCCAGAACATCCTAACCACTATGTCTTTTACGATTTGGTTTCTAACCTGGGCCCGGCAAGAGCAACAAGTCTGCTGCTAAAAATTGCGCTGCTTTCCCGCAAAGTTAAACCTGAGTTAGAAAAGCGATTTTCTATTTTGTTCAATCATTATGAAGGTAAAGCTTTAGATGATATGCGGTGGTTGGTCAAATCTCTGGAAAATCTAAATGTAGCTTTAGTTGTCAATTTTGGTACTGTGGATCTCTCGTTTCTCAAACAGAATATTCATTGAGATTAACAGAACTTATCCACACTCTACGTAACGCCGCCATCCTGGCGGTAAAGAAACC
>NZ_JARFTR010000050.1 GCF_029167235.1 Kamptonema sp. UHCC 0994
TTGCGAAATCTCCTGAATACAAGCTGATAGGCGCAATTGTTCTTCGGGAGTTATGCTCATTTTTTTACCTTCGGTAGTCTCTTTATTGTATCTGCTGCCAGTCTTTTTGCAAAATCGGGATGCTCCCAATGGAAACACACTATCTCGACCTTTGTCTTTACGATTAGAACTCGTGGAGTTTCTTGCAGGGTCGCGCCAATCTAAAGCCAGCACTTGATAGTCAGGATATTCCTTAGCAACGGCTTTTCCTAATGATTTGATTGGGCTTTCATTTCCCTCGCTATCTGTCTCAGTGCTATCTGTCCAACCATGAACTACTAAAATGGTGTTTTTACCAGGGTCAATCCCTACATCGTCTTTACGCCCATCTTTGTCAAAGCGATAGAGATTTACACCATTTTTGTAATATTTATCTACCTCATCATAATTCCTCCACAACCCATTTTCCTGAATATTTCCAGTCAGTTCTGTAATCCGTAAATTGTAATTAGTTGGTACTGCTCGATAAGGGTAAACTTTGACGTAATATGTACCTGGTTGCAACTGACGGCTAATGGATTCAACATTTGTATTGGGTTTATCAGACTTAGCTATTAGCTGATCATTATTCCCATTTTTCCACCATAGTTCTAGATCCACATCTGCTGTTAACTCATTAAGTCCAATGTTAATACGTCTGGGTTCACCCAGTGTAAATATATAGTTGTAAACATCACTTGAAGCGCGAATCGTACCCCGCTGCTCTATCCCGCCATTTTCACCATTCCAGTTGCCATCTCCGCGCAGGTTTAAAACCTTTACATTAGAGGGTGTTTCCTGAAAATCTGGTCTTGGGTTTGTGGGGAGCGTGCTTTGTAGTGATTGTTCCTCCCAAGAAAAATCAACAAAGGCATTTCCCGCCTCGTCTATATATCTAAATACAACATTATAAGTTCCTGTAGCTTGAGGGGTAAAAATGTACTCTTTTGGCTCCTTTGCATTTTGCCATTCTTGAGGTGGTGTTAAGTAATTATCGTCACTAAGTGTTCCACCCAAAGGGACAACTAATAAAGCGACAACATCATCGGTATTAACTCTAAATTTATAAGTCTTGCCTGATTCAAATTGAGCAGTAGTTCGTCCCTGGACAGCAAACTTATCAGTAGGAGGATTGCCAGTAAAAGGATCTTGGTATGGAGCTCCCAAACCCCAATCTAAATAAATTCCGTCTTTGCCATCAGGCCTCACAGGGTTTATTATTGACCTATTAAAGGAACTCTCCCAGCCGTTCCATATTTGGCGATAGTCATAATACCAAAGAGTCCACTGCTGAGACATTTCTATAGGAATAATTCGCCCACCAATAGTCGCACTCCCACGATCGCTCTCACCCCTCAACTCCTGAAGCTCACCCGCACTCAAATCCTTCCCCTGAACAACCGCCGCAAAAATCGCCCCCTCATCTCCCGGTGAATCCGTAAAATTCAACTGCGAATCAACAGAGTGTCCTACCTCTTCCAGCAACACATCCGCGATCGCCTCCAAATTTCCCCCGGCCAATAATTCTCGCGATAAATAAATCGTATCCGTCACCGCAGCAAAAGCCCCTTTTGCCCCACCAATCTCAGCAGAGGAGATAACTTGCACCGGCGGAATGTCGCTAAAATCTCTATGAAACCATCCTTCAGCTAAGGCTTTCGCACTCGCAGCATCCCAGTTTTCCCCAAAAGCCAAATTAATCTTAGCCACGAAATCTGACTCAGCCGCAAACTTACTCAAATCCTCATAGACCTCGGACATCGCCTGACCAGTTAACACATCGACAGCACTATCTGTTAAACTGATATTCGAGTCCGTTATCGTTGCATTAGTTATCTGGCTCAGCGAAGCGTCAGGTAAGATGATATTATCGGAGTTGTCCGGCGTTAAAATCTGGGCGTTAACTTCCTGACTACCAACCCCCGTAAGGGCGCGGTTAGCCTCTAACTGCGAGATAATTCCGTTAGTCTGTTCTAAGCTGGCATTCCAAGGCGCGATCGCACGGTTAATATCCAACAGGTTATTAAAATCCGGAGTGTAAAAGTCAGACATGATCCGCGCCTCTAGTGATATTAATTGCCAAGTCAAAAACCATCAGCCTTACTCCCATGAGTATCTGACTGCGTAATCCAAACGGTACGCAAGTATGAATATAAAATTGAGTAAAGCTACCCTTCGTTAGCCTAAAATCTAAGTAATATTACTGAAGTTTTGCCTTCCCCTTAGCAACCTCAAGACTTTATACTAAGATGACTATAAGCTAGCTAAATTTACAATGCAACTAACAAAGGCTAGTATTTTTGTTAGCCTGACGTTATGATTTTACCGAGACACCTATGGCTTCAAAGGAAGAGATGTTTGCCGAAGCAGCCAAAAACTGGGATTTAGAAAGGTTATACAAAGCACTAGCAGCAGCGAAGCGGCAAATCGCTCCTAACTCCCGAAGCGGATTAACCAATACTGAAAAGCTTTACCTACGAGGCCTTCTGTGCGGCCACAGTCCCGCCGAAATCGCTCACAAATTGCTTCAGACTCCCAAAAGTGCTGAAGTTTATTTATGTAAAACTTTATATCAATATGTAATGAAAGTTGTAGACGCACCGAATGAATCGGTTGGAAACTGGAGAAATATTTGTAACTGGCTAGAAGAAGCAGGATATAAAGCTCTGTCATCTGTTGAATCTAAATTTAGTAGTTCTTTACCGATGGAGGCGTTAGTACAAATAGTTGGTATGGGTTTTAAAGAAAGTACAGTATCAATTGATGTCAATATTCAACTAACATTCCCTTCATCTTCAGAAAGTCCTAAAACAGATAACTCAAATCAAAACAATTAGAAAGTGCGATCGCACGCCATAACCCTCATTAAAAAATGCGTAGGCGTAGCCAGCCGCAGGCATCGCGTCTTGACAAAATAACTTGTATTAATTATCATAAATAATTGAACACTGTATCTCAAAAAAAATCACAAAATGCTAGAAATTCATAAAAGTTATGTAGTTAACGAAAATCATCAGCCGATCGCAGTTCAAATTCCCCTTGAACAATTTGAGAAAATTGAGGAGATTTTGGAAAACTATGGCTTGGCTAAACTCATAAAAGAAACTGAAGATGATGAGCGATTATCAAAAGAACAAGCCCTTAATTATTATAACTCAATAAAATAAAATTATGTGGCAAGTTGAATATACAAATCGGTTTATCAAAGAACTGGCGGCTTTACCTGCTGAAATTAAAAGTAGGATAGAACCGATAGTATTTCAATTTTTAGAATCAGAGAATCCCTTCGCATTAGGATATCTGGAAAAAATGAAAGGTTATCCAGATAAATATAAAATTCGTGTAGGTGACTACCGTATCGGACTCACAGTTGATGCACCGACAAAAACTTTAATTTGTCAGCGAGTGGCACACCGCCGAGATATATACAGAATTTTTCCATAAAATTATCGGTATAAAATTATATCTTGAATTCAAAAGAGTCTAAAACATGAGCAAAAATACTATTACCCAAGCCGCCGATAATATCTTTCTTGACCTCGGATTTTCAGCCGAAGAAGCTGATAACTTACTGATTCGATCGCAACTAATGCTGGCCCTGCAAAATCAGATTAAGCATCACGGTTGGACAATTGACCAAACAGCTCAATATATCGGACAGTCAAGCGACCAAATCAAAGCTCTAACTCAAGGTAAAATTGGGCAATTCTCCGTTGATATTCTGATTACAATGCTCAATCAAGTAGGCATGACTGTTAAAGTCGAAATTTGCCCCAAACCAAAGTAGCTTAACGCGATCGCACTCTATAATCCTCATTGAAAAAAACGCGATTGCCATTTCCCCCCAATGCGATTTCCTAGTAATTAGCCTCAGCCTGAAGCACCTTTAATAATTCATCAGGATGCTTCAGCAACTTGCCCTCAGTTTGGTAAAAAACCTCATACTCAGGTGCAAGTTCAAAACGTAATTGTTTCCACAACTCGATACCATCCTGTTTAAAATTTTCTTCGGCTTTCTGACTCGAAAACGCAGATAAAGGCGGATATTCTTGGTTCAAAGTTGCATCATATATTTCTTGCCATGCGTTTAAACGAGTAATCGTCTCTAAACTTAAAGGCATTTCGACTGGATCGATATTATCAATCTCATCTACACCCCAGAGAGGCCAGCATCCATAGTCAGCCCACAACTTAATCTTGATTGCCATAGTTATTAACCTTGAGTAAATTTATCGATCAGCCTAGTAGGAGTTGGATTAGCACCAACAATATAACCATTAATGCTTACCTGTACGGAGATATACTGTATTATACCATTGATTTCTACTTGATAAATGGTTCGACTCCGGCCTTGATTACCGATTGGCGTACCGTTAATTACGGTGAAGACAACAGTATATGGAATTAAATTTTCAGGTATGCCCCGATTGATAAAATCTTGTAGATGATTTTCTAAAATGTGTGCAAAGCCAGAGCCTCGTTCTCCTGCTTTCCCTATCTCTAAAAATATAATTTTGCCCAGGCTAGTCTTAGAAATAAAGATGATTTCTTCAGGAGTATGTTTAATACCCGCTGCCTGTAGTTCAGCAATGAGCGCTGCTCTTTTAGCTGCGGAGAATTCATTGGGTAAGGTCAATCTTTTACTGTTGTTATAGTTTTGAAGATATAATAATTATATCCTAACCTAGTTAGGTAGTTTTGGCAAGCTTATTGATATCAATATCCGGCTAGATTTCCCTTTATCTTCAGAAGATCCCGAAACAGATAACTCAAATCAAGATAATTAGAAAGTGGATCGCACTCCATAACTCTCATTGAAAAATCGCATAAGCGTAGCCAGCCGCAGGCATCGCCTAATTCTATCAACGGGAAAAAGTGTTATCTACGATATAGCTTCGCTTCACATACTTTTAGGGTAGGCAAAAAACCCACCCTAAAACACAAACTAATTACGCCGCCACTTTCTCTTCAAAAGGCGTAAATAATTTCTTCTCTGCGCCGCAAATCGGGCAAACCCAATCATCAGGAATGTCCTCAAAAAGGGTTCCCGGAGTAATCCCTGAATCGGGATCGCCAACAACTGGATCGTAAATCATGCTACACTGTTTGCAGATCCATTTGCGAGTAGCAGGATCTTCACCAACAACCCGCGTATCCGCTTCCCCTCCCTGCAATACTCGTAGTGCATCGTTGTAGCGATCGGCATGATAGTTTTCGATGTATTTCAACAACCCAAAACGGTGAGCCGCTTCTTTAAAAATGTAAGCATGATCGGCAGATTCTTTGGCTTGAGAGTCAAATTCTGCTGCTGCTATGCCGTCGCGATCGCGCACCGCATCCGCTGCAAAATCAGGATACATCGTGGTATATTCGTAGGTTTCACCTTCAATCGCTAAAGACAGACAACGAGCCATGATTTCCTGTTTTTGGGCATCAGATAAACCCTCTGGATCTGCTACATTTAATTCTGGATGCAGTAAAGAAAAGTGAGCAAAAGCGTGTTCTGTTTCCTGGGCAGCAGTTTCTTTAAACAGCTTAGATAACTCCTTAAATCCTAGCTTATTCGCTAGTTCTCCAAAGTACAGATATTTGCGATTCGCCATCGATTCACCACCAAAGGCAGCTTCGAGATTTTTCAGAGTGTTGGAGTTGGACAGATCCATTTCAGGAGATAAGTCTGAACTCATAAGTGTTCCTCTCTTAGGTTAGTTTTGCCATCTCTGGGCAAACTTTATTGCCCTTGTGGTTTGATTTTACCATTGATGTACAAAAAACACTTAAAGCTCACCTTTATTTACCCTAATTTCAACCGTTCTAATTCCTGTTGCAAATGTTTTTCCCATTCAGCAGCTAAGTCAATTTCCGTAAATGGAATTCGCACGATAGAGGCGTTTTTAAATAAAAATTCCAAAGCAATATCGCGTCCCGAACTTGGCAGCTTTTGCAAATCAACGGATTGATTATTAACCAAAAGCCGAATTGATTCTACCTCCTGCAAAGAAAATGTTTGCAAATTAACAGGGCCTTTTCGAGTCGGTTTGCCCCAAGTTAAACTATCCCCATTCTGACCAAGCACTGCATAAAGATCGTATTTCACCTTCCCAAACTGCTGCGCCCAGATGCGATAAGCTTCCACTTTTTGATACTCATTCCAACCAGCCCAAGCTAACCAGATAAAAACTGCCAGCAGTGGCAGCCACATTAGACCTCTTTCCATTGTTGATTTTAGATTTAGGATTTGAGATTAGTCTGTAACAAGACTTACACAGCGATCGCGAAAAATTAACATTTGAGATTGCTTACGGGTGGTAAGTAAATACACCTAATTAAATATAAGATAAGGATGGCTAAAAAACTGACTGTATAAACATTCTTCCTTCTCTCCTAGATAACTAAATCCTTCTACCTTCTGCCTCCTGCCTCCTGCCTTCTTCCTTCTTCCTTCTTCCTTCTTCCTTCTACTTAACGGCTACGCACAGGCTATGCGATCGCAGAAAATGCTAGAGAGTGCGTAAGTCCTATGTAACTATCGTGCAACATTCCTGTCTCATAGAGTAAACTTGGGTTATTCTGGTGAGCAAACCCCCCCGACATGGACTATTTACCATGAAAAAGTTTTTCCTTCTATGCTTATTTTTAATAGGGCTGGGCTGGACGATTTCCAACTTCTCAGGATTGGCGACATCCGGCACCTACGATAGCATTGTCCTCGACTTCCGGGAAGATATCGGCAGTGCAGAGATCGCCAGAGAGGTAAGCGCGATCGCATCTCAATACGGTGTCTCGCCCCAACTTAATAGCGAATTCTCCGCAGCGGATAATGTATATGTTGTCAGGGGCGATCGCACTCTCCTCAACGCCCTGAAAAAATCCAAATTAGCCAAAGATACCGAATACATCGAACCCAACTACGTCTACAGTGCCTTGGACGTTCCCAACGACCCCATGTATAACAAGCAGTGGAACCTCCGCAGCATCAACGTGGAAACCGCTTGGAACGAAACTAAAGGCGCTGGCGTAACTGTAGCCGTAATTGACACAGGCATCACAGTCGTCCCCGACTTAAAAGATACCAAATTCGTCCCCGGCTACGACTTCGTGAACGATCGCGCCGAAGCCTACGACGATAACGGACACGGAACCCACGTCGCCGGTACTGTCGCCCAATCCACCAATAACGATTACGGTGTGGCCGGCATCGCCTACGAAGCCGCTTTAATGCCTCTGAAAGTCTTAAGTGCTCAGGGTGGCGGTACTGTTTCCGACATTGCTGAAGCGATTAAATTTGCCGCTGACAACGGCGCAGACGTGATTAACATGAGTCTCGGCGGCGGTGGCGAAAGTCAACTGATGGAAGATGCGATCGCCTACGCCCACAGCAAAGGCGTTACTATCATTGCGGCCGCCGGTAACTCCGCTGAAAATTCGGCATCCTATCCCGCCCGCTATCCCCACGTCATCGGCGTTTCTGCCCTCGGCCCCGACGGCGAAATGGCCCCCTATTCCAACTTTGGCGCAGGAGTCGATATCTCTGCCCCCGGCGGTTCGGAAGCTGGCAAAATCCTGCAAAGTACCATTGACCCAGAAACCGGTGCAGAAGTGTTTGAAGGCTACCAAGGCACTAGCATGGCCGCCCCCCACGTTGCCGGAGTTGCAGCCTTATTGAGGGCCACAGGCGTTACTGAACCAGACCAAGTACGGAATGTGTTGTTACAATCAGCGCGAGTTGTCGCAGAAGATCCCCTTAACCATTTTGGCGCAGGTCAACTCGACGCAGCCGCAGCAGTTCAGCTAGCAAATAAAGGTCAAGTCACTTTTCGCGATTTCTTCCGCTGGTTGCGGGATAACGGCTATCTAAATCCCCGCTTTTGGATTGATGGCGGCGCAGTTGCACTTTTACCTAAATTAGCGATGGTAATCGGTTCCTATATGCTGGCTTGGTTCTTGCGGAATTATTTCCCCTTCCAATGGAGTTGGGGATTTTCTGGAGGTTTAGTTGCTGGTAGTTCGGGGTTATTCTTCCTGCGAGGTCTTTATATCTTCGACCTTCCCCAATGGCCTTTACGGATGATGGGCAGTTCTATTCCTGAACTTGGCAATACAATTCCGGGTAGTGCGATGCTGAATCCAATTTTTGCCAGTGCCTTAATTCCCTTTGTTTTAATTGCCCTATTTTTAGGACATAAACAATGGAAATGGATCGCTATTGGATCGGCAATTGGTGTTTCTAGTTGTTTAGCTGTAAGTGCCGCAGTGTCGCCCGCAGTCTGGGGTTTGGGTACTGGTTTGCCAGCTCAAATTTTCTTGATTGTTAATGCTTTGCTGTGTTTAGTAATAGCACGTTTAGCACTTAAATCGGAGGTAAAAACTGCATGAGTATCACTGTTAAAGGTGTCATTGAACGCAAGGGATTAGGGCCTGGTACTTGGGCTCTAGTAAGTGATGGTGGTGAGACTTATGAACTTAAGGAAGTTCCCTCTGAGTTAAAAAAAGCCGGTCAGAAAGTGAGTGTTAAGGGTGAAGTACGAAAGGATGTGATGAGTTTTGCGATGATCGGCCCAATTCTGGAAGTGCAATCTTTTGAGGTTGATGGTGATTAGTTGATGGTACGTTTGTTGCTAGAGTGAAAAAAAACCCCCAGCCAGAATTGGTTGGGGGTTATCCATCAGGGTGCATCTATTAATTTAGTATCCACTGGGAGAGGGAAAGTTTCAGGATTATTTTTAAAATTTGCTGTGGGGACAAATAAAAAACCCTAGCCGTAATTGGTTAGGGTTGATTAATCAGGGTGCATCTATTAATTTAGTATCCACTGGGAGAGGGAAAGTTTCAGGATTATTTTTAAAATTTGCTGTGGGGACAAATAAAAAACCCTAGCCGTAATTGGTTAGGGTTGATTAATCAGGGTGCATCTACTGATTTAGTCTCCGATGGAAGAGGGGATGTTTCAGGATGATTTTTAAAATTTGTTGTGAGGACAAATAAAAAACCCTAGCCGCAATTGGTTAGGGTTCATCCATCAGGGTGCATCTACTAATTTAGTCTCCGATGGAAGAGGGGATGTTTCAGGATGATTTAGAAATAGCGATCGCATCCGAGAGTGTCAATTCGATCGCAAATTCCGCACATCCTCAATACTGAGTCCCGTTGTTTGAGCGATCGTCTCATCATCCAGGCGATCGAGCAAATTCCGCGCGATCGCCAGCTTTTCTTCTTCTCGAGCTTCTTTAACGGCTTTAATTATAACTCCTTGTTGGTCATAAATAAACATTTCTCGCCGTTCTAGATCCTCCAATTCCTCACGAGTTAAGTTCACTTGATTTGCGATATCAAAAGCTTTATGAATCTCTGGAACGCTATCCATTATTTCCGGGACATCCGTTATCGTCCTCGCATATTTGATGAAATAAATCCATTTATCTGCAATCGTTTCTAGCTGGTGTACTTCTTTAGTAAATTTCGGAAGTTCTACAAATACTAACTCGATGTTATTATCGGTATATCTGAGGTTTGTGCTTGCTTCTTTGTAGATAAATCTCGAAATTAACTGCTCACTATTTGCAAACATCTCGAAATCAGTCAGTGTTAATGCAATCACTGGTTTGAGCATTCGGTAGCCTTCTCCTTTCTGCAATTGAAAGGCGTAAGTTTTGGCGGCGTTGTACAAAACTCTCTTGCCGAAAGATTCTACGTTTAATACTTGCATTTCAATAATAACTAGCGTACCATCCGCGAGTTTAGCTTTTACATCTAAATAAGTATCTTTCAAACCTTCGACTCTGGGCGGTAGGTTGGGGTTGATAATTTCTAAATCTTCAATAGTAGGATTGCCATCGTAAATCATGGCATTGAGAAAACTGATGAGAATGTCTTTGCTTTCTGATGAGCCAAATATTTTTTTGAAGGCGTAATCGGTTTTTGGGTTGATGAATGTCATGGTTAAAATTGGGAATAACGACCGCTATTTTGATTCTATCATCAGGGCGATTGGACTTGAGGTGTGCGATCGCCTGATGAGAAGATTCCGAGCTATCCTCACGATTGAGAGTCATAAGCTCGATCGAACTTGACGGGCGATGCTTGTAGCTGCCTAGGCCTAAGCGCTTTTCCAGATAGACGCAATTGGAAGTATAATAAAATTGAAGTGTAAAAAAGGGAAAAATGGCAGCACGGGATCTGTTTCACGAATCTGTTAAAATTGCCCTTCAAAAAGAGAATTGGGTGATTACTGACGATCCGCTAAAGGTGGAAGCAGGTGGAGCAAAGTTTGAAATTGATTTGGGTGCAGAGCGCTTACTCGCAGCAGAAAGGGCAGGAGAGAAAATCGCCGTTGAAATCAAAACATTTTTGGGTGACTCCCCAATTACAGATTATCATGCGGCATTAGGACAGTTTTTAAATTATCGACTTGCTTTAGAAATTAAGGAACCGGATCGCAAGCTGTATTTAGCAGTTCCCGTGGCAGTATATGAAGCTTTTTTTTAGCGGGAGTTTTTGCAAATCTCGGTAGAGAGACATCAAGTTAATCGCATTATTTACGATCCAATAAATGAGGTAATTGTACAATGGATAAGTTAGAGCATTATCGTCAGTCGATTCAAGCATTATTAACCGAATATGCCGCAACTCCGATCTCCAATGGTGCGATCGAATCGCAAACGATTTTTGATACGCAGCGGGATCATTATCAAGTGACAAATGTTGGTTGGGATGGGCATCGGCGCGTGTATGGATGCGTGCTGCATTTGGATATTAAGGATGGCAAGATTTGGTTGCAACAGAATACAACGGAGATACGAGTCGCCCATGAGTTGGTGGCAATGGGTGTGGCAAAGGAGGATATTATCTTGGGATTTCAAGCACCCTATGTACGCGAGTGGACTGGCTTTGGGGTGGCTTAAAAACGAGAAATTCATCGAATTTTTAGCACAGCAGATAGGTAATTTGATTGTGCTTGCTCCTAAACAACCTCAAGCTCCAGAATTAATCGAGCGGATTGCAACGATTATGGAAAGTGAAAATGTGGGTTTGACTGATTTATTGGCGGGTTTAGAAGCGGAAAGAGAGGCGATTAGCCCACGATTGGATACCCGCGATTATCTGCCTAGTCTTGTGCTTCTCTGTCCAAGATTTTTACTAATAATTCATAAGCAAGAGTAGAAACATCTTTTCCTTGATTGGCAGCTTCTTTAAACAGTTTTGCTGAGTCTTCAGAGCTAAGCTTTATGGCAATAGTACCAATATTTCTTTCCCCAGTGACAATAGAAACATCAGGAATAATAGAAACATCTTTTCCTTGATTCGCAGCTTTTTCAAACAGTTTTGCTGAATCTTCTGGACTAAGATTTATGGTAACAGTCCCAGGATTGCCTTCCACATTCTTCTTGTTTTGATTATTGTGACTTACTTCAGTTATTCTCGAAGAAACTACAAACCCTGCAACTCCTAACCCTAGCATTGCTAGAGAACTTCCAATAATATATTGAGCTTCGTTAGTATTGATTAGTGAAGGTACTATGACTTTAACACCAGGAATCCCACTTACTATAGTTGGAGCTTTTGGTGGTTCTTGAGCGCGAGCTAACTTTATACAGCCATATGCGAACAACAAAACACTAAAAACTATAACTCCTACAGTCAGAATTTTAAAAAGCGTCTTTTTCATGTTTAGTGCCTCCTGTGTGGTTAAATAGTCTGGATTGGAGAGTAAGTTTTACATTTTTTTACATTTCAACAATTTTCATCAAAACTATTCTTTACTCTCTTTTGCGCCTCTGATATGGGATTCCAAGTTGCATCAATTGATATTCGGAACATTCTAGGTTTTTTTAGAAAATAGCTATATTTACAATTTGCAGTTTCCCCCTCAAATCTCAAATCACCGGCGTAAGTTCCTTTTAATGAATCGTCTGCATCAACGATGACACGATTTGATAAGTAATCTCTTAATTTGTCAAAAACAATTTCTATAGTTTGACCTGCTGCCAGGGGGGTTAATTGCTCTCCTAGATAAACAAAGAAGCTAAACAATGATGGAGTTACAGGGCTACATCCAACTAGGAGAGGGATAAATAAAAAGATAACCCACCAATTTGTTTTTCTCTGTTTTTTGTATTGCATGATAATTAACTCCTTGTACTCTCATTTGGTAAAAGCTCCGAAATTTCAACTGAACTATATTTCAGTTTACTCAATATATGGAAGCTGAGGAAAAACAACCCTAAGATACCTGCTACTCCGAAATGATATAAGTTCTCTGAAGTTAGCATAGCAAAGGGATGGGTGTAGGGAAAAAATCTGATATATTGGCTATGGAATAAGCCACCTATACCTATTTTTAACAAGTCTAGCAAAGAGGGTAAAAATAAAGCAAAAAAGACGATTACCCTTTTTGAAAAGTAGTCACATTCTGGGTCAAAATCTAAGACTGCAATCATGCCTCCTACGAAGATAATATAACTAACTAAACCCAAAACATCTAAAAGCACATTGGCAGGGTAAATATGATGATAGAGAGAAGTTACTAATACCCAAATTAGCCCTAAAAAACCCAGCCAAACTCCATAAGCAATCACCCAGATTGCTCTAGCAGCAGCAATCTCCCAAGGAGAGCAAGGAGTAAGCCGCAGCCAGAGTAACTGGCTTACTGAAAAACTATCCCCTAAAGGTAGCAGTAACCGAAGAAGTACATAAAAGGTTATATAAATCCAAGCCCATGAAAACCATTCATGGAGAAGATTTTTATAAACTGTTTCCCTAGAGCCATGATATCCTTCTAAAGGAATATTAAAAATTGTTAAACTTTCTTTATCCCAACCATAAAACTGTGTAACAATAATTATTCCTGCTCCTAATAAAATTAGCAAATGATATGACTTAATCAATTTTATAATTTCAGGCTTAACTATTATCCATGTCTTGTTTAAATCGATCATAAACTTTCCCTCTTTTGGAGAACACCTGTCATCTGGAACTTATGGATTGATGAATCTGTAAAGATTTCTTCCAAAGCTTGAAAAGCTCCATCTTTCGAGAGATTAAAATATTTTTTAGCCTCGGCGTTAATAGAATCAGTCTCTATTTGACAATCAAAACCTTGACGCTCTTGTTCATGTAGTTTACCTTGAAATAGCTCATAAACTTTATCTGTTAACCTAGCGACTTCATCGCGTCGGTGGGAAATCCATAAAATCCCTGCTTGATGACAATTGGCGAGTCTTTGAACTTCCGACAATACAATTTTTTTACCTTCTTTGTCTAATCCTTCTGTTGCTTCATCGGCAATTAGTAACTGTGGTTTCTTAGCCAAAGCTAAAAATGCCATCAGTCTAATCCTTTGTCCTTTTGATAGCTTGCTAACATCACATTCATAAAAGCTAGGAATTTGTAGCCGTTGCTCAATTTCAAGGTAAGATAAGTCTTTTAGCTTCTTTTCTTGTTGGCATAAAGACTTGAAAATTTGCACAAGCTCTTTAACTAAAATCCCGGTTGGCAAGCCTAACTCTCCAGGGTAATAAGAAGGATCGCCTATGTAGCCTAGCTGCGGGTAATTATTGCCCCATAAAACTTTTCTTCCAAATAAATTCACTGTTCCGTTATTAGGAAAGCATAATCCTAGCAATAGCTTGATAATTGTAGATTTACCGCAGCCATTTTCCCCAATCAGACCAATATTTTCACCCGCAAACAAACTTAATGAAACATTATCTAAAAGCTTGTCCTGACTGTTAGGATAGCTAAATGTAACATCTTTCAACTCAAATAAGGCTTGTTTGCTTGGAGGTGGGCTAGTTAAAGAATTTGGTTGCATCAATAGTGTTTACTTGCTAAATTTCTATTGCTAACTGACTGTACCCAAATCATAAAACGCTTAAACAAATAATTTTTGGGTGACTCTTAAAGTTAAACTTTGATATTTTTTATTAAAATCTTCTTTATAACTGTAGCCCTCTCTTACCAACCCTGTAAAGCCAAAAAAGTTGGAAAAAGTTGGATCTTCCTAAAATTCCGATAGACAATTTCGATAAAAGGCGCAAAAAGTTGGAAAAAGTTGGCAAAAGTTTGCTATAGTAACCATACCAATCTCACAAACCCACCTATGGACAGTCCTCAGATATTGCAATTTGTCGATGAAACTGTCTACACCAAGACAGGCAAACATCTAAATAACTTGCAACGGAGGATTATTGCCGGAATACTGAATCGTCAAAGATATGCTGACGTTGCAGAAACTTATGCTTATAGCGCCAAGCACGTTAAAAAAGCCAGCTACGAACTTTTACAAATATTATCAGAAGTCTTTGGCGAACAAGTTAAGAAAAGTAATCTTGAGTCCGTCCTAGAACGGCATATAAATCTGAATATAACAACTCTTGGCAATAATAATACTTTTAAAAATAGTAACAAAATTAACTACGTCAATAATTGTTCTAATCCCTCCACTCCTACCCCAGATAAAACTCAGCCGGAAACTCCTGACTTGCAGGAGGAAAACCAAAATCAAACTAAGATTGAAACAATACATAGATTACGGCAATTTGGTCTAAATGATGAACAAATTGCAGAAGCTTTAAATTTACCATTAGATGTAGTTAAGTCGATGGATTAGGCAGTTATTTCAAACTGTCTATAAAAATATTTTTAATTCTAGACATCTTCAGGCTAATTCAAGGCTGTCAAAAAATCAGGAGTCAAAGTCTCCTCTATAGTATAGGGACAGACTTCGGGAAAAATCTGTTCGCCTAATTGAGTTTCTTTAATCGCCAACGCCAAACCGAGTTCATAAGCAGTTGTAAAAACTTCATCTAAATAAGATTTTAAGCTAGGACTATCTTCTAAAAGCAGCTTAATTTGAATCCGTTGCTCTCGAATTGTACCTAGCCAGCTATTGCTACCTTTTTCTGGTTGAAATTGCCATTTTAGTAAATGTCCAAGTAAAACTCCTAGACGATTTCTCAATTCTTGACGCTCTTTTCTCCCCAAAGATTCAATCTCCTCAATTAAATTAAATAAGTCAACTTGATGCCATTGATGATTGCGAAGCAGCGAGACTTGTTCTTGTGTCCAAGCATAGAAATCAATTTCATATAGATTAGGTGTTAATATTACTATTTTTGAGTTACTTTCTGAATTTTGCATAAAAATCTCTCACCTCAATAATTGAGCTTTTCTACTCTTATTTCTTTAATAGCTTACGTAACGCCGCCTTCTAGGCGGTGTTACGGAATTTTAATCATTTTTATACTCAAAAATTGCCCCGCGCTGCATTAACTCAATTTTCATATTCTCAGAAATACCTAAACTTCCTATAAAGTTAGCATTTTCTACTACTGCATCTTTCAATTCAGCGCGGCTAAAATCAGCGCTGTTTAAATTCGTACTACTCAAGTTAGCTGCGGTCAAATCAGCATTTTTCAAATTAGCGCCGCTCAAATTTGCCCCGCTTAAATTTGCATTTGGTAAATAGGCACTACTTAAATTTGCTCTGCTTAAGTTTGTACCGCTCAAATTCGCTCGCGGCAATTTTGTCCGCAAATCCGCACCGCTTAAATTTGCACCAATTAGTTCAGCATCACGCAAATTAGCATTAGATAAACAAGCATCAGTTAAGTTAGCACCACTCAGCAATGCGCCACTGAGATCGGCCAGAGTTAAGTCAACAGCACAGAGGTTAGAATCCATCAAGTCAGCACCGCTTAAATCAGCGTAGTGTAAGTTAATACCGCTTAAGTCTGCGCCGGTCAAGTCAAGGGTAGGATTTAAACCTAATATTTCGGCAATTTGTAGGAAGTCATGGGTTTTTTCTGCTAAAAATAGTTGCCGCGCGATCGCTATTTGTTGATGCCGGTACTCCTCAGCTTTAGCCTCATTTCCCAGGTAATGATAAACAACTCTTAAACTTGTCAGCGCTTTTCCTTGAATGCGGGGTTCGTTGTTTTCGATCGCCATCCCCAACTGCTGTTGATAACATTCAATCGCGCCGACAAAATCTCCCATTGCGTCGCAAGCTAAACCTAGATTTCCCAAAGCTTGCTCTTGAGATCGCCAATCTTTGATCTCTCGCGCGATCGCTAAACGTTGTTGTTGATAATCCACAGCAGCGGGGAAATCCTCTAGAGCATAGCAAGCATTTCCCAGATTTCCTAGGGCATTCCCTTCCCCAGTGCGATCGCCAATTTCCATCGCGATCGCCAAATGCTGTTGATAGCACTCCATCGCTTTAGCATAGTCCCCCAAAGCTTCCCAAGCTACCCCCAGATTTCCTAATGCCGCCCCCTCCCGTCGCCTTTCGCCGAGAGTCCGATAAATCGCGATCGCTTCTTGCCAAGACTCTAAGGCAGCTTCAAATTGACGAGCCTGATATTGCGAAATCCCTTGTTTGAGTAGCCCATCGGCTTTTTTATCCATATCGCCTAGTGAATCCAGCTAATTGCTCAAACACAGGAGAGTTTTACCGAAATTTGAATTATTTTACACTCTCTCACCTTTAATCAAACAGTATACCAAAACATCACCATCGTACTTCGCAAATACTAATTATCAAATACGTATGCGCGATCGCTTGCATTTCGGTTACTGGACAGTTGAGAACTCTAAAAGCAACTGAAGTAAGTATTACGAATCAAAGCGATCGCGCCAAATTTTCCTCCAAGACATTCAAAACGGCATATCGATCATGTCCCCAAAAGGTCGGGGTTCATCCATTGGCGTTCTTGCAGGTTTTGACTCATACCTATCGATCCACTTTTTAGCAAGTTCCAACGCCTCCTCCTCTGTTTTGGCATTTTGGACAGCAACGTGGTGGTTGCCGTTGGCATCCCAAGTCTCGACGTAAAATACTTTCTGGGACTGAATAATCCAACCTTTGTACGTTTCTGCCGGTTCCATAGTTGCAATCTGAAAAAAATTTCGCTTGCGGTTTGCTTGCGGGGCTGATTTTAAAGATCGCCCTCTCTAAAGATGAATTTTACGGCGGTTTGTATAGTATTTTTGGGGAAAAGTAAGTTTAATGGTCAACCAAATGATAAAACTCCTCCACAAAGTCTTCAACTGCAAAAAATACCTCCAGCGGCTGATGCTGGCGATCGCACTCATGGTTTTTGCTACTCAGATGCTAGCATTACCCGCGCAGGCGACTGGCGTTTATGAAATTCCCAATCTATCACCAGGCGATCGCACTTGGGTGATCGATAAAGGCGAAATCCTCAGCCGCATCAGCGAAAGCAACATCAGCAGCGTCCTTGACAATCTGGAAAAGCAGACTGGAAATCAAGTCAGATTCGTCACCATCCACCGCTTTGACTACGGCGAAACCGCCGCCAGTTTCGCCGAGAAACTGTTTCAAAAATGGTTTCCCACCCCAGAAACGCAAGCTAATCAAATTGTACTCGTCCTCGATACAGTCACCAATAACACCGCAATTCGCACAGGGGAAGGTGTTAAATCCCTCCTCAGCGATGACATTGCGAAAAGTGTCGCTGATGAAACCGTACAAGTACCGCTACGACAAGGGAACAAATACAACGAGGCATTTTTAGCAGCAGGCGATCGCATTGCAGCAGTAATCTCCGGTAAACCCGATCCCGGCCCTCCTCAAGTTGTCGATAACGTTCAGGTCGAAGGTACATTTAAAAGAGCAGAAGAAACTGATACTGGTAATGCCACTCTCATTGTAGTTGTACTGTTGGTACTGGCAACAGTAATTCCAATGGTAACATACTTCTGGTATCAAGGTTTTAACTAATCTTGAACATACTCTTTACCATTTAATAAAGCCGTTTCTGCCCGTATAAACTCCCGCCCTAGATAAGCTGCGTGATCTAATAGTGTCACCGGACTAGGGCGGGTTTCTTCAAAGATTTTAACGCAAAGTTGCTTAGCAGTTCTGCCAGTAAATAGAGTAGCTTCAGTACGTTCCACCTTACCGCGTGCAGGGATAGGTTTGCCCGTTTCTGGATCGACAGCAAGACCGCGATCGTCGATAATATTGGTAAAATGTTTGGCACAAATTAAGCCAGCTTCACAGTCGAGATAGATGATGAAGTAGCCGCCTGGGTCGAGGTCGATGTGGCGTTTGGAAAGCTTGTCATCAATTGCAGTCAGATTTTCCAAGGTTAGACTCATAGTTTAAGACAGAGAGCGATCGTATTGCTGAACAATAGCTGTAGTTTTTTCACTATTTCTAGTTTATCTCGTTCTGGGGCTTGTTTGGGAGATTAATGATATCATGTCCCTTTGATTCATTTATCTAGGCGAACCCACCCGTACAGGGATGGTAAAATGTTGAATTGACAGATAAGTAAAAAGATATTATTATGGGAGAATAGCGATCGAAGCATATTTTTTATCAGAAGAGTATTATGAAATTTATTAAGATAACTTGGGTAAACTCGCTGTCGATCGTTAAGCCAGCTTGTCTTACTGTTGATTTATGAAAATATTTCTTTGGAATGACGACAAAAATAATCAACTTTTAGCAGAGAGAGGTATAAGTTTTAATGACGCGATCCAAGCTATCAGTCAGGGAAATTTATTAGATGTAATCCAGCATCACAATCAACAAAAATATCCTAATCAAAAGATTTTTATCATAAAAATAAATGATTATGTCTATCTAGTGCCGTTTGTAGAAAATGATACCGAGATTTTCCTCAAAACCATTATTCCCAGTCGGAAAATGACCAAAAAATATTTAGGAGCATAAAAACATGAATTCTTTAGAACCCGAAGAAAAAAACTTGTTAGATAGTGTAGAAAACCAGGAATGGCATAGTGTTGCCAAGCTGAGTGAAGCAGTAGAAAATTATCGAGAATTTGCCCAAAATCATATTAATAGATTAGCAGATGTTCCGATTAGTATTACGCTCGATCCAGATGTAGCAGAAGTGTTTAAGACTTCCGAATTAGTTAATCAGATTTTGCGTGTAATAATGAAAAAGACCTTATCAGTTTCCCTAGAAGAAACTGAATCAGGAACCATCAGTTTAATTTTGACTCCTGAGTTTATAGAAGTTATCCAAAAAGCGCAGGTTCGGTTATAATTAGATTGCGAAATAGTTTGTCTTAATGCTGAAATGAAATTTATAGATTTATTTTCCGGGATTGGAGGTTTTAGACAAGGTTTTGAAAAGGCAGGTTTTGAATGCGTTTTCTCCTGTGAAGTAGATAAACACTGCCGAGAAGTTTACAGCAATAATTTTAATGAAGTTCCTTTTGGTGACATTAAAGATGTCAATCCCCATGAGATAGAAGATTTTGATGTTTTAGTGGCCGGATTTCCCTGTCAACCTTTTAGTATTTGTGGCAAAAAGTTAGGATTTGAAGATACTAGAGGTACTTTATTTTTTGATATTTGTCAAATTATCAAAATTAAACAGCCTAAAGTTGTTGTTCTCGAAAATGTTAAACACTTAATCCATCACGATGGCGGCAATACTTTAAAGGTAATTCTTGCTAGTCTGCGAGATTTGGGATACAATGTGGACTATAAAATTCTGAATGCCAAAAACTTTGGACTTCCACAACATCGAGAAAGGATATTTATTATCGGGACGAAGGGTAAAGAGTTTAAATTCTCTAATTTGAAGAGTAAATTTCCGCCCAAACTTCGAGATTTTATAGATGTAGAGGGTGATTTTGAAATATTAGACAAATCGGAGTACACTTTAATTGATTGTCCGCGAAAGCAAATATCGGGGTTGTTATTTGTAGGTTACAGAAATAAGGGAACTTGGAAAACTGGCGTGAGGCCAAATACTGAACATTTATCGAGAGTTCATCGGCAACCTAATCGGATTTATTCGGTAGATGGAGTGCATCCAACTATACCATCGCAAGAAACTTCTGGGAGGTTTTTTATCTATATTCCTGAGAAAGAGATGGTGAGGAAGATGACGCTTAAGGAATGTTATCGAGTGATGGGTTTTCCTGACGATTTTAAAATTTATCCGAGTGTTGGGGAAAGTTATAAGCAGATTGGAAACTCGGTTTGCGTGCCTGTGGTGGAAGCTATTGCTAAGGAAATATTAAACCAAAACTTGTTTTCAAATGAGCCAAATGAACCGCTTATAAAAACTGAAGAATATAGACAGCTTGTTTTTTTCAATAGTTAGATATTTTAGGACTTACGCAGGTCGTCCCAGAAACCGGGTTTTTGAGAGAATCTGTGGTTCAAAACGAAGTATTATCGTCAAAAAACCCGGTTTCTTTGGTTGGGTGCGTAAGTCCTGAATTTATTAAATCTCAAGATAGTGGAATCATTCTCAATATAAATTATATTACAGCAAAAACTTGACGGATAAAAATAATTATGCTAATTTGATATTAGATGCCGGCATCATCAGTAAAAAATATCAGCAACGGGCGCTTGTTAAGCCCGATAGTCTTGTGAACTCTAAATCAAATAGCTTCAGTCTCGGTGAAATTGTAATCGGGACTGTGTTTAAGCTGGAACCCGAAGGCGCTTTGATTGACCTCGGTTCTGAAATAGCTGCTTATATTCCGCTGCGGGAGATGTCAATAGTTGAAGTGGAATCCCCAGAGGAGGTTTTGCAGCTAAATGAAACCCGTCAATTTTTGGTTGTGCATGACTATAGCGACCAAGAAAACAATCCGAGACTTTCTCTGTCTATCCGAGCACTTGAGTATAAGATAGCTTGGGAGCGAGTGCGGCAAATGCAAGCAGAAAATGTCACAGTTTACGCCAGAGTTTATCTTGTAAATCGTGATGGAGCATCGGTAAAAATTGAAGGCTTGCGCGGCTGGATTCGGGGTCATCATATCAGTATCAGCAAACGTAAAGAAGATTTCCTGGGAGAAGAAATTCCTCTCAAGTTTGTAGAAGTGGATGAAGATCGGGATTGCTTGGTATTAAGCCATCGCCTAGTTTTGGTTGAACCCAAGATAAAAGAGATGAAAGTGGGGGATCTTGTTGTCGTTAAGATACGTACACTTAAACCCTACGGCGCATTGGTAGATATGGGAGATGTTTTAGCTTTGCTACACATTTCTCAAATTTCCCATGCTCCCTTTGATGATCCTCACAGCGTTTTTCAGGTGGATGATGAAGTGAAAGCAATGATCCTAGATGTGGATGTTCTAAGAGGCCGAATCTTACTTTCAACTAAGCAACTAGAACCCGAACCGGGCGATATGTTGAAAAATCCTCAGTTAGTTTATGAAAAAGCTGAGGAAATGGCGGCTAAATATCGCCAGCAGATGCAAGAAAGGCAGAAGGATTCTGTCTAAAAGAGTTGAGATAGAGAGAAATGCGATCGCACTATTATCGAGGCGCGATCGCACTTCCTCTGTTATAATAGCATTGCCCAAGATTGAGGCATTTGTCATGGAAGAATTATTTACACTCAAAGACTTACTGCTCAAAGGTGATATTTCTGGGGCATTAATCATCGTTGAAGAACTAGAAGAAATGAGCCGTGACGATAAAATTAGTAACATTAGCAGTTATGCGGTGATTCTACTGCTATATTTAATTAAACAGCAAGCTGAAAATCGGACAACTCGTTCCTGGGATGTATCTATTCGTAATTCAGTCTGGGAAATTCAGAAAAAGAATAAGCGGCGAAAAGCCGGCGGCTATTATCTAAATTCAGAAGAATTGCGTGAAGCTATAGAAGAAGCGTATTCTAGAGCAATTGATAAAGCATCTTCGGAAGTAGCAGAAGGTATTTATGATACTGAAACTTTAGAAAAAATGGTCAATCAAGAAGAAATTATCGATCGCGCAATGGCTTTAATTTCATCAGAAGATTGAGTTGATTTTGTAGCGTGCGGCCGAGAGACACTTATTCACTTGACCGATAAAGGCTTCAACCTGATTGAAAAATCTGTTACGATCGCTGAAATCAAGAATTTTGAGAATGTAAAGACTTTTATATTTGCGTTATTCAGTTTGGGGTAGTTGGTATAGCGAGGAAAAAAGTAGCGAGAGGAATATAAATTTAGAAATTGAAGCAGAGATTCGCGAATGTGAAGCGCAACTCTCCACTGCAATGTTGAATACATATCTGTTTGCATTGGACGCACCGATCGCCAATACTCTCTCGCGAAGACTAAATCCAACGCTGAACCGCCTGAATAGTGTCACTAGGATTAGTATTGAAGCAGATGGAGGAATCAGGCGCATAGCGATGCACCCAATTAACTAATGACTCGAACAGGAGATCGGATGAAATCTTTACACCAGCACCGATCGCAATGCAGTCATACTTTTTAGCACTCAACCAAGCAATGACAACAGACTCGGCAGTTTCACCCAAGTCAATTGGGCAGAATTCTGCATTGTATCCCAATGTACCAAGTTCTTTTACACATAAATCTAAGGCAACAGATATCTTGGAGGCATCAACGTCGGGTAACGATGAGTAATCGACCAGATCGGGGTTAATCCCAATTATTAGGACGTTATTGGATTTCGACATTAAATCAAAGGATAGAAAAAGCTTTTCCATCATAAGTTATAATAGATAGTCATGTGAAAGAAAGGTTCGTATTCTTCTAAAACCAGCTTGAGCGATCGCTGAAATCAAGAATCTTGAGAATGTAAAGATTTTTATACTTTCGGTGTTTCGGTTTGGGGCAGTTGGTATCGTTAGGGAAAAACGGCTATCGGTCGTCATAAAATTTGATTTATGGGGTATTATACAGAAAAATTCCGTATAATATAGTGATATTTCTTTAGCATTAAATGTGTCAACACTAACAATTGGAGAAAACAGATGTGGGATGAAAGATACAGTGCAGAAGAGTACGTATATGGCACAAGCCCGAACAATTTTTTGGAAGCGAACGTCAGTACTATTCCCAAAGGTAAAGTTCTAAGCTTGGCTGAAGGAGAAGGGCGGAATGCTGTTTTCCTCGCGAAACAGGGTTATTCTGTAACTGCTGTTGATGCGTCTCTAGTTGGTTTGAATAAGGCTAGAAAGTTGGCAGAAGAGAATGGGGTTGTTATTGAGTTTATTCAGGCTGATTTAGCAGATTATGATTTAGGGGAAAATCAATGGGATGGAATTGTATCTATATTTTGTCCATTGCCTTCTTCAGTCAGAAAACAAGTTCATAAAAAAGTTGTAGCTGGGTTAAAGCCAAACGGTGTTTTTCTGATTGAGGCTTATACACCCGATCAGTTGAAGCATGGTACTGGCGGGGGAAATTCAGTTGATGTGATGCAATCTAAAGAATCTTTAAGCATTGAGTTAGCTGGCTTAAAGTTTAAGCATCTAATTGAGCTTGAGCGTGATATAGTGGAAGGTATTTATCACACTGGCATTGGAGCAGTTGTTCAGGCGATCGCATCAAAAGACATATAACAGCCGTAGCATTACCTAAATTTACTTTCCCGATCTAACGCAGGAAGATTTAAAAGCCTCCATCCCATACGCGGGAGTTTGAAAAGTTGACCCGTTTAAGGGTGATTTATACCGCGATCTCAATTTTGATGAGATTGAGGGTTTTGAGGAGTTCGGTTGGGTGATTTCTGTGGATCGGATGCCTAAGTTGGAGGAGGTTTTGGTGTAGTATAATGGTAGGGTGAGCAATGCCCACCTAATCTAATTACAAGGAGGAAAATGCCAGCAAAAGATGTTTACCATGATGCGGTTAAAAATGCTTTAATTAAGGATGGTTGGACAATTACAGCCGATCCTTATAAAATTAAATATAAAGATGCTGAATTATTTGCTGATTTAGCAGTAGAAAAACCAATTGTTGCTGAACAAAATGGACGTAAAATTGTTGTCGAAATTAAAAGCTTTTTAAGTCCCTCACCAATGAGAGATTTTGAACTAGCACTAGGACAATATATTTTATATCGAAATTTAATCAATCTTACTGAACCAGAATATCAGATTTATCTAGCAATTAAGGAAAGTATTTATGAAAACTTTTTTAAACGGGAGTCAATTCAAGATATTACTAATATAAATCAATTACTTTTGATTGTTGTTGATATGGAACAGGAGGAAATTTTACAATGGATAAATTAGAAAAGTATCGTAATTCTATTAAAAAGATATTGACAGAATATCAGGAATGGGTTTCTGGTTCAGCGAATTTAGATCAAGAGAGTTGCCTTGTTTTTGATGAAATACACGATCAATATTTTTGGCTGTTTATGGGTTGGGAAGGAAAGAAAAAATTTAGAAATATTCAAGTTCATATTCGCATTAAAAATGAGAAAATTTACATTGAGGAAGATTGGACAGAGGAAGGTATTGCTACTGAGTTATTAAGGGAAGGTGTACCGAAAGAGGATATTGTTTTAGCTTTTTACGATCCTGAAACTCGTAAGTTTACTGAGTTTGCTGTTGCTTAAATTTTTATTAAAGAGATAAATAAATGAGTAATTCATTGTCAAAAATTAAATTTTTTAACGATAAATGGGATGATAATGAACAAGAGGAATGGAATAAAATTATCAATAGATTTCTGGTAGTGATAGATAAATACTTAAGTGATTGGTGGTGTGAATTTAAAAAAATAGAGTGGTTAGAACAAGAATTTTGCTATTACATGGGATTAAAATATCAAAAGTTAGAGCCTGAAGAACAAGATAATCCTTATCAAGAATATCCTGATTTAATTTTTAATTTTAAAGATACTAATCTTTATATTCAAATAACATCTGCACATGATAATAAGTCTTTAGCAAAAGTTTTACAATATATGTTTATTGTTTTAGAAAAAGAAGAAGAAGAAGAAATCAAACTAAAAGAAAATTTATCTTTTGGTACTGAATTAGAATTATTAGAATTGACACCACTTTATGAAGAAATAAAAGCGTTAGCAAAATTTCATAAATGTTTTTCTATTACTAAAGTACAAAATTCTGTTACTATTTATCCTTCTGGTTCTCCATTACTAGATGAACAGGTAATTAATAAAACCTTAGAAGGACTAGAAGATCATCCAAAAATATCTGAATATTTTGAGCGTGCTTTAAAAAAATATGAATTAGCAGCAACGGATGATTATTCTGAACAAAACTACCGTGATATACAAGATAACTTACGTATTGTAATAGAACAACTTTTAAAAGAAATTTTAAAAAACGACAAATCATTAGAAAATCAAAAAGAAGAGCTAGGGAGGTTTTTAAGAAATAAAAAAGTATCAACGGAAATTAGAAATATGCTAATTAAATTGCTATTTATTGATTATACGCTCTATCAAAATAACAATGTAAAACACAGAGATAATGCTGAAAAACAATTATTTACCAACCCAGAAGTTGAATTTATTATCTATTTAACTGGAACGATAATGAGATTTTTAACTCAAATAAACAAAATCAAGTGATTAATTAAAGAAAGAAAATGTCTAAACAAACTCAAAAACTAATTGAGCAAGTAAGGGATAAATGGATACAAAAAAGATTAACGGCTTTATCTCGCCGTAATAATTTACTTTATTAGCGATCGCCAAATAGGTTGGATTGTGATACTTTAAGTTGAGTTGGGGGTGTCGCTTGCTGCTCAATTTAGTTGCAGATGCCAAGCAGATAGACAAGTTGAAAATAAATTATGCAGAATAGTAACTATCAAATCAGAGTGATGACTCGCCAAGAAGTAGATATCGCGATCGCCTGGGCTGCGGCAGAAGGATGGAACCCAGGGTTATACGATGCTGATTGCTTCTACGAGGCCGATCCAAACGGTTTCCTGATCGGATTGCTTGACGATGAACCTATTGCAACGATTTCGGCTGTCAAATATGGCGATTCCTTTGGCTTCCTGGGTTTTTACATTGTCAAGCCAGAGTATCGCGGAAAGGGTTACGGCTTCCAGATATGGAATGCTGGTATTGCATACCTCAACGGTCGAACTATTGGTCTTGATGGGGTGGTCGCTCAACAGAGTAACTACAAGAAGTCTGGGTTTATATTAGCTTATAAAAATATCAGATATCAAGGAACTGGCGGTGGTTTTTTCCCGACTGATTCAGAAATTGTCGAGTTATCAACGATTCCTTTTGATGAGATATGTGCATACGATCGCTCGTTTTTTCCCGATAGTCGCGTAGAATTTCTAAGATGTTGGATTAATCAACCTCAAACTACAGCAATAGGCATCCTAGAAAACAGTAAGTTGGCAGGTTACGGTGTCATTCGCCCCTGTCGTTCTGGATATAAAATCGGCCCGTTGTTTGCAGATAGTCCGTTGTTTGCAGAACATTTATTCTTAGCTTTAAAGTCAAATGTTCCAAAAGGTGCGCCATTTTTCTTAGACATACCGTCAGAGAATTCATCGGCTGTCGATTTGGTGAATCGACACAATATGATGGTCGCCTTCGAGACAGCGCGGATGTACAAAGGAAAAAGCCCTGATTTACCGATAAATCGACTGTTCGGTGTGACGACTTTTGAACTTGGATGATCGCAGTTCACAGCAGAAAACCCTTTGACCTGACTACTATTCTGCTACGTAACGCCGCCTTCTAGGCGGTAAAGAAACCGCCTAGAAGGCGGCGTTACACATAGTAAGGGCTAAAGCCCTTACTACAAACCAAAATTAAGCCGGAACTTGAATTTTCTCACTCCCAGAAAGAGCAAAAGCTGAGTGAATTGCTTTCAAAGCCATTACGCCTTGATCTTCATCCACAACGCAGCTAATTTTAATTTCCGAAGTAGCAATCATTTGAATGTTAATTTTATGCTGCGCTAGCGCTTCAAACATCTTTGCTGCTACCCCTAGATGTGCTACCATTCCAGAACCAACTAAACTAACTTTAGCGATCGCTACATCAAGTGCTACTTCACCCCATCCTAACTCCGCAGCAGATTTTTCTAAGATTTCTCTAGCAGCTTCAGCATCGATTTGTGCTACAGTAAAAGCAATATCGCGAGTTAAAATTCCATCGATATTCCGACATCGTTGTGACTGAATAATCATGTCAACGCTGATGTTTTGATCGGCTAAAAGTCCGAACAATTTTGCTGCCATTCCCGGACGATCTGGTAAGTGGCGAATTGCTAAACGCGCTTGATTGACATCCAAAGCAACTGCACGCACCGCAGGGGCTTTAGAAGCACAAGGTATAGGGATAACTGGGGTACTGGCGACCTCAAAAACTTTGCAGAGTTCAGTGACGGCGCGATCGCAATCAGCAGCATCGATCGCGCAGCTAACTTTCACCTCGGAAGTCGAGATCATTTGAATGTTAATCCCAGCATCCGCTAAGGTTTTGAACATTTGCGATGCTACTTTGGGGCGGCCGATCATCCCCGCGCCGGCAATGCTAATTTTCGCGATCGCGCGATCTTCCGCCCTCACCTCCGGTTCCCCCATTTCCGGGTCAGAATTCTTGCCCAAAGATGGTACGATCGCATCTGCTACGGCCGCTGCTTGCTTCAGGGAGTTGTGTGTCACCGTGAAAGCGATATCATTGGTATTGCCTTCGTGGATCGACTGGATAATCAAATCTACGTCCAGATTTTGCAGTGCGATCGCGCCAAATAACCGCGCCGCCACCCCAGGGCGATCGGGTACTCGCAACAGCGACACCGCCGCCTGATTTAAGTCAAATTCCACCGCATCCACCGCTTTCGCCAACTCCAAACCCTCCAAAGGGCGCGATCGCACTGGCGGTGACACCACGCGCGTACCGGGTTCGTCACTCCAGCTAGACAGCACAACCAGCGGTACGCCGTAGTTTTTAGCGATTTCCACCGCGCGCGGATGCAGGACTTTTGCGCCCAAACTAGCCAATTCCAGCATCTCGTCGCAAGTGATCTCAGACATCAATGTTGCATCGGGGACAATGCGCGGATCTGTCGTCAAAATTCCGGGGACATCAGTATAAATCTCGCAACAATCAGCTTTTAACGCCGCCGCTAACGCTACCGCTGAAGTGTCGGAACCGCCGCGCCCCAAAGTCGTAATTTCCAAATCTCCCGCGATCGCAATCCCTTGGAAACCAGCTACTACAACCACCTTACCACTTTCTAACTGCCGTTCAATGCGATCGGTTTTAATCTGTAAAATCCGAGCGCGAGTGTGTTCAGCTTCAGTTACAATCCCAACTTGAGCACCCGTTAGCGAAATTGCCGGTTGTCCCATTTCCTGCAATGCCATACTCAAAAGTGCGATCGAAACTTGTTCGCCAGTGGATAACAACATATCCATTTCCCGCCTGCTGGGATTGCTGGAAATTTCCTTAGCTAATTTTACCAAACCGTCAGTGGTTTTACCCATTGCCGAAACCACGACAACTACAGAGTTACCAAGCTTTACCGCCTTCACAACTCGTTTTGCTACTTCCTGAATGCGTTCAACTGTACCAACCGAACTACCACCGTATTTTTGAACAATTAATGACATAATAAGGTTTACACAAAATACTACAATACTTACCAGCTAATATACGCCGTCTCTAGACTAGAAACAAGAATGTTTAAATCACGTCTTAGGCTGCTCCTAGCAGATAAGCACTTTTTATTCTAGCTTAAAAGATGCTTGTCAAATTGATATAGTTTCTTTGGCTGGCGATCGCCTTTCTTAATTTTGGCATAAATTATGGCATTTACAATCTAAAATTGACCAGTAGGTTAACATCTATATTACCTGTCATTGCGAGTGAAACGAAGCAATCGCAAAACCTGGGGATTGCTTCGTTTCATTTGCCATAAGATCGTTACATTTAATTGTGTCCTTTTACTTATGCTAACGCCCCCGGATTTTTCAATTCCCAAACGTTCTGCTCGAAATCTGTGGATTTTTGCTGTACTATTTTTAATTATAATCTTCCTTAGTCTAATTATGCAATCTCTTTCCACCACACCCCAACTACTAACCGATCCTTTTCTACAACTCCCAACCGCAAATTCAGTACGAGTTGTGTGGTTTACCGAATTTGTCGGTATCCGCCACACCGTCGCCTATGGTGAAAACTTAAATCAAATCGCAATTGCTACCACAACTAAACTCAGCAACACTCGCGAAGACAATGATTCGCGAGTTTCAGAAGTAGTAAAAAAGCTAGTAGTTGATAGTAAGCCAATTATGCGAAATATTTGGCGACACGAAGCAGAAGTAACTGATTTAACTCCCGGTGTTCGCATTCCTTATCAGGTAAAAAGTGAAGCTGAAAACGGTCAAACTGTCACCAGTCGTACTTTTACTCTCTCACCCCAACCAACACCAGAAACCCCCCTAAAAATTTTACTCACTTCTGACCATCAAGTGATGCCAATGGTAGCTGCAAATCTGCAAAAAGTAACTGAAACAATTGATAGGATTGATGCTGTTTTTATAGCTGGAGATTTAGCCAATATCCCAGGTCGTGCCTCAGAATGGTTTGACGATCTTCGCGGCCGTGCTTTTTTCCCTTGTCTCCAAGGTCGTGCTTTTTCTGAATTAGATAAAAACGATATTAAAACAGTTTACACTGGCGGTGAATTGATTCAAAATGCACCTTTATTTACTGCTATTGGCAATCACGAAGTCATGGGTAGATTTTCCAATAATAGCACGTTAAAAGAGCAATTCAATGATTCTTTCCCCCGTTTTGCTGTTCAAAAAATATTAACATCTAAATCTGATACTAAGTTGAGAAATCAAGATAATGAAGAAACCGCAAAGGTGCAAAAAAAAGCAGAAGAAAGTTTAGTTATTGGTGAGTTGAAGGATAATTCTTTTAACACTGATACTTATGAGCAGATTTTTACTTTGCCTAGTCCGAAAAAATACTATGCTGTAACTTTCGGTGATGTCCGTTTAGTAGTTTTGTTTATTACAAATATGTGGCGCACTCCCACTCTTGATGTTGATTCTAAAGGGAGATATCGGGAACGCGATCGCGATTTTAATCACCCTGAACAATGGGGTTACGGACAGCATATTTATGAGCCAATTGTCAAGGGTAGCGAACAATATAATTGGCTTGAGGAAGAACTCAATAGTGAAGAATTTAAACAGGCAAAATATAAGGTTGTGATGTTTCATCATCCGCCCCATACTTTAGGCGATAATATTGTACCTGCTTACACTGACCCCGTGCAGATTATTGACCGCGATGATAATGGTGAGATTAAAATGATTCGCTATGAATATCCAAAGAAGAATGATTACATTATTCGCGATGTAATCCCCTTGTTAGAAAATGCTGATGTACAATTAGTATTTTACGGTCATAGTCATCTGTGGAATCGCTTTATTAGTCCCAGTGGAATGCACTTTTTAGAAACTTCTAATGTCGGCAATAGTTATCCTGCGGCTATGGGTGAAAGGCGCAGATTTGTCCCTCCAGGTTATCAGGAGAAATATGTTGCTATTGGCGATCCAAATGGCTTAGAACCTGTGATGCCAACTATTGCGCCTGTTTTGGGAGAAGATGGTCAGCCGATGCCTTATATTGCTAGTAATGACCTGACAGTATTTAGTATTTTTGATACAAGTGCAGGTGTGGTGAGTAGTTATTATTTTGATACGCGAAAACCAGAGTCAGAGGTGGTGAAGTTTGATGAGTTTAAGTTGAAATAGCGATCGGTTATAGCTTAAAGAAGATTTTCCAATTCACAATGAATGAATAACAGTAGGAGAAATAGGGCAAGATAATGAATTGCTTAAATATTATGTAATATTCTGTCAGCAATTTAGATGCAATTGCCCCCATCTCCTATCCCAACCAAACTGGATGCGACAACAAAGCCGCAAACGGTTGCTTTCCTCGCAACTGATTTGATAGCGGCAAATGACCCCTAGGAGCACTCAAATCCCAGATAAACTCATTCGGGTAACGAGTCCAATTATTCCCCTTCTTCCAACCAATTTGCGGCCAAAACTTATCCCAATTCTTGCCAACGGCAAGCCAAATTTCTCGCTGCACTGAAAAGCCAAATTTACCCTCAGAGTGAACTAGCCATAGTAGATTAATTGTTTGCAAATCCGCTGCTGGTAAACTTTCAATCTGAGTAAAATACAGCCACTTTCTCTTTAAAGCCGTCTCACCCGCTAATTCACACATCTTTTCCAAAGTCAAGCGATCGGCTTCTTGAAAATCCTGCTTAGCTAGCAATTGTTGCAACAAAGTATAATCAATCCCAGACTGCGATCGCAACGGCACGACACCTGTGGGAAAATGAGTTTGGAGAAATTCTGCCACCTTCGGCAAATTAGCACTATACAAAATTTGGTAAGCCTTACCGTCAACCATCGTCGGAGGTGACAGCTTACGTTCTAGTAAAAATTCCATCAATACATCGAAACTGCCCTCTGCTATCTGTTGCAGCAGTTGCAGTTGATTTTTTTCGGAACCAGACCTTAATTTAGAACTGAGTTCAGTTATATTCGGCGATGCTTCTGGCGTAGAGGTAGTAGTCGAGTCAGTCATAAAGAGCTTGCATCAGCTATCAGCTTTCAGCTATCTGCTTTCAGCTAAAATGTAGTTTTATCTCATTGTACAATAGCTTTTAAATCCTTGATAATAATTTACCAGGACTTACGCACAATTACGTAACGCCGCCTTCTAGGCGGTAAAGATAC
>NZ_JARFTR010000114.1 GCF_029167235.1 Kamptonema sp. UHCC 0994
GGTAAAGAAACCGCCAGGATGGCGGCGTTACATAAAGTGTGTCTAAGTCCTGTTAACGTCAAACTCTCACTCCCCTATAAGAGTTGGGGTGTTAGGTCTTTTTCAAAAACGATCCTGCCAATATCAAGTCCTTAACCGCCCCTATTTTCCTGACAGTTCAACCGCACAAAATAGTAGCATGATGGCGAATATGATCTTCAACAAAAGTCGAGAGAAAATAATAGCTATGGTCGTAACCTTCCTGCATTCGCAGAGTTAAACGTTGCCGCGCTTTTTCACAAGCATCGCTGAACACCTCTGGTAATAGTTGGCCCTCAGCCAGAAATGAATCTGCTGTACCACAGTCAATGAGAATAGGGCTATTATATTGTGCCTCAAGTACCAATTCACTAGCATCATAAGCCCGCCAATTTTCTCGATTATCACCCAGATAATTAGTGAAAATATTTTGCCCCCAAGGAGTACGCATTGGCGCACAAATTGGCGCAAAAGCTGAAACAGAAAGGAAAAGATTGGGATTTTTTAAAGCACAAATTAACGCGCCGTGTCCTCCCATTGAATGACCAAATATTCCTTGTTTTTTAGGTATTACTGGAAAATGCTCTGCAATTAAATTAGGCAACTCCTCCACCACATAACTGTACATTTGATAGTGAGCTTTCCAAGGTTCAACAGTTGCATTCAGATAGAAGCCTGCACCGCTGCCTAAATCCCAGGTATCATCCTCACCAGGAATGCCAGTATTGCGAGGGCTCGTATCAGGTACAACCAACATCAACCCGTATTTAGCTGCAAATTGTTGCGCCCCTGCTTTGAGCATAAAATTCTCTTCAGTGCAGGTTAAACCTGATAGAAAATATAGGATTGGGACTGGCTGAGATTTTGCCTGCGGTGGCTGATAAATTGCAAAATTCATCTCAGTATTACAAGCAGCGGAATGATGGCTGTAGAAGCCAACTTTACCGCCAAAACTTGTATATTCTCTTTGCAGTTTAGGAGATTCAGACATAACACCCATTATTGAGGTAAATTAGGAGTGAGGAATTGGAATTCAGGAGTAAGAATATAGCGCAATACGGTTCAGATAAGACACTCATGGAGACCAAACCCTGTGAAAAACAGATACTGCGATTGCTTCGCTATTCGCTCGCAATGACCAAAAAAACATTAACTGAACCGTATTGGAATATAGCGCTTCTTTCGCAAGTAAGGTACTTCCTAGCAACTAGCAATTAGCAATTAGCAATTAGCAGGTGTACCTCATCTACCTGAGAAATGCTGTATATCCATCAAAAGGTAATAATAGTACGAATTGATTGACCTTTGTGCATCAAATCAAAAGCCTCATTAATCCGCTCAACTGGCATCACCTGAGTAATTAAATCATCAATATTAATTTTACCATCCATGTATAAATCTACAATCTTAGGTACGTCAGTGCGACCCCTCGCGCCACCAAAAGCCGTCCCCTTCCAAACTCGCCCAGTTACTAGCTGAAACGGGCGGGTACTAATTTCTTTGCCAGCTCCCGCTACCCCGACAATTACACTTACTCCCCAACCTTTATGACAACATTCTAAAGCTTGACGCATGACATTAATATTGCCGATACATTCAAAAGTGTAGTCGGCTCCGCCTTTAGTTAAATCCACTAAGTAAGGTACTAAATCACCTTCGATTTCTTTGGGATTTACATAGTGAGTCATCCCGAATTTCTCAGCTAACTCTCGCTTAGCGGGATTGATATCTACGCCGATAATCATGTTAGCACCCACCATCCGAGCACCTTGAATTACATTCAAACCTACGCCGCCCAAACCGAAAACTACGATATTTGCTCCCGGTTCTACTTTCGCGGTATTAATAACAGCACCAATACCAGTTGTAACGCCGCACCCAATTAAACAAACTTTATCAAAAGGGGCATCTTCCCTAATTTTTGCTACCGCAATTTCTGGCAATACAGTATAATTAGCAAAGGTAGATGTTCCCATGTAGTGATGAATAATCTCCCCATTAATTGAAAATCTACTACTACCATCTGGCATCAGACCGCGCCCTTGAGTAGAGCGAATTGCTTGACAAAGATTCGTTTTTCTGCTAAGACAGTATTCACAATTACGACATTCTGGAGTGTAGAGAGGAATGACGCGATCGCCAACTTTCACGCTCGTAACACCGGGCCCAATTTCTGCAACAATTCCCGCTCCCTCATGGCCTAAAATAGCGGGAAACAAACCTTCAGGATCGTCACCAGAAAGCGTATAAGCGTCAGTGTGGCACACTCCCGTAGCCTTGATTTCGACCAGCACCTCGCCCTCTTTTGGCCCTTCAAGCTGTACAGTTTCAATACTTAGTGGTTTGCCTGCACTGAAAGCTACTGCTGCTTTAACATCCATGTTTTGCACCTTTAGTATGTTTGTTAATAAAAATTATGCACCACTTTGTAACGCTACTTTCCGAATTACATGAGATATCTCAATTACTTTTTAATGATTGGTCTTAAATAATTAAATTGAGCTTTTGAGCAGCTTGATTCAGTTGCTGTGTGCCTATTTTGGTTTGACTAATACCACTAGCCGTTTCTCTCGCTGACAGATTAATCATATTCATCGCATCGACTACTTGTTGAATGGCGATCGCCTGTTGTTGGGCAGTTTGAGAGATTTGTTGATTATTTAATAGCATATTGTTAACAGCATTGGCTATCCCATCAAAAGCATTTACTGTTTTTTTAGTAATTTCGCTTCCTAATTGTAATGTATTAGTACCTTCACTTGTTACAGTTACGGTAGAATCGATCGCCTTCTTAATATCAATAACAAGATAGTTAATTTCCTCAACAGATTTTTTACTTTGATCTGCTAGTTTGCGTATTTCTGTAGCGATGATTGCAAAACCTTTCCTATTTTCACCTACGCGCACAGATTCTATTGAGGCATTGAGGGCTAGCATATTAGTTTGATTAGCTAAATCTGTCACCGAACTAGAGATATTACTAATCTGATTAGTTTTTTTATTCAATTGCTCAATTTGTAGAGCGATCTCTTCAACTTTTTGTTTCAAAATTTTCATTGATTCCAGAGTTTGCTGTACAGCAATATTTCCGAATTCAATGCTGGTTAAAGCTTGCTGTGCCGATTTAGTCGCAGATTGAGCTTGATCGGCCGATCCTTGGGAAGAAACGCCTAACTCATCCATTGCGATCTTAGTTTGATTCACATAACTAGATTGCTCTCTAGCATTGCGTTCTTGCTGTTCAACAGTAGTGGCAATTTCTGTAAAAGAACTGGCAATTGTATTTGTTATCTGCTTGATTGGTAGAATAATACTACGATAAATCAATAAGACAATGAATACACCAAATACTAAAGTAAAAAATATCCCACCGCTAGAAATAAACATTGATAATTGCGCTGACTCTTTTGCTGATTTCGATCGTTTTAGCAGGAGTTCATCTTCTATTTTCAGCATTTCTGTTAAATCATTCCTGATTTCATCCATGAACATTTTGCCTCGATCTGATAGGACTAAATTTTTTACATCTTGGTCTTTTCCAGCTTTTTTTAGCGAGATAGTTTCAGCTAATTCATCTAGCTTTTTCTGGGCTATTTTTTCAACTTTCTCCAATCTTTTTAATTGTTCTGGGTTATCTTTTATTAATTTTTTTAGCTGAATGATTGATTTCAAGAATGCAATTCTTCCACTATAATATGGTTCTAAATATTCCTGTTTATTAGTGAACAGAAATCCCCGCTGTCCTGTTTCCGCATCCACTAAATCTTTTTCTAAGGCTTGCAAATTTGTCTTGACTAGATAAGTATGGGTTTGCCAATCCACAGCTTCAATTAATTTATCCAGACTCAATTTAGATAAAAATCCGATGGCAATCATTAGCAGAAAAATAGAGCCAAATCCAAATATTACTACTCGACTCAGCCGAAAAATATTTTGAGACATTTTTTTGTACCGTTTAATATAGCCTACGCGATTTTTCTTAAGTTATTCAGCAAGCCCTAAGTAAGTAATGCTTAAGTGATATAGAGTTGAAAGTGCGATCGCCTGTTACTATTTATTTATTTAGTTAGGCCATGTTCGAGAGCGTAGCGCACTAACTCCGTGCGGCTATTAGTACCAGTTTTAGTGAACAGGCGGCTGACGTATTTTTCTACATTGCGGACGCTGGTTTCTAGGCGACGGGCAATTTCTTTATTCATCAAGCCTTGGGCGACTAAATCTAAAACGCTTTGTTCTCGCGGAGTTAAGTCTATTTTAATTGGTGATGGGGATTGCGCGATCGCAGAGCGTCCTGTCAATAATGACTCTATTCTCGCCATCTGATTTGCCAACGCTGTAATATCAGGAGTTTCTGCGTTTTCGCCAGCCTCTTTCGCAGCGGCCCGCCGTACTAACAAATTTGTGACGATTGCCACGAGTTCATCAGGGTCAAAAGGTTTAGAAATATAAGCGTCGCAACCAGCCTGATAGCCTTGGATGCGGTCTGTTGTCATCCCTTTGGCGGTCAAAAACACGACTGGCATTGCTTTAAATCGAGGGTCTTCGCGCATTTGCAAAAGAAATTGATAGCCGTCAACTTGGGGCATCATAATGTCAGAAATTACCAAGTCAGGGGGATTTTTCTGCATTAATTCCCACCCTTCGCGACCATTGCTGGCAACGTCAACATTAAAGTTGCTATCTTCCAAGTAAGCTTGTACTGCTTCTCGCAATCCAGGCTCGTCATCTACTAATAATAGTCGTGCTGACATTTGTGCTACCATTGCGCTCTGTGGCTTTACTTTATCAGATTAGCTTTTTAGTCGGTTTTAACCGACTTTAGTTATGAGACGGGGTTTTTAACCCCCGGCTGGTGCTCACAATTCCAGACCACTGCACTTTTTTGAGCCCATCGCGGCGGTAGGAATAAAAGTGAGTTGGGTTAGAGTAGGTACATTCAGGTGCGATCGCCACTTGCTCAAGATTAATCCCTAATTGCTCCAATTGTAAAGCATTAAACCGCCGCACATCTAAGCGTACCTTTCCTGGCTGGGAATCGGGTAACACAGGTGCCTCTGGCATTTGTTGCAAAAATTCCAGTAAATCTGTGGAATTATCAGCAAGTTCTGGGGCAATGGTTCTACCAAGTTGGATTGCCACATCTAATGATACTTGGTAAACATTACCTGCGATCGCAGGCCCTAAAGCTACGCGCAAATTTGCGAGTTGACTGCCACTGGCTGCAAAATGTGCGATCGCTTCCGGTACGATCTTAGTAGCAGTCCCCCGCCAACCAGCATGAACGGCGGCGACTTGTCCGGTTTCCACATCAGCAATCAACACCGGTACGCAGTCAGCAGAACAAACCCACACCGCCTCTAACTCTTGCTTTGTAAGGATTCCGTCTGCTTCAACCAAGGTTTCCGAGGAGTTTTGACCCGTACTTGTGGCATCCTCATCAGGAATGGAAAAGGGGCGGATTTCACTGGTTTTGAGTACAGCCTTGCCGTGTACTTGTTTAACGCGGTAAACTCGCGCCTGGGGATGGAGGACTTCTACTAAGTCTGAGGGTGTTTTCGGGGAGAAATTTTGAGTAAAGAAGCCGTGCCGCCAAGAGTCGAGTAAGCTGCAAGTTAGGTAGGGTAATCCTTCCCAACTTCGCCATTGCCAAGTTACGCTATCTGGTTGGCTAGATTTGTCAGAAGTGGTTACATTGGGAATGCGATCGCGAGTTACACTCATAAAAAAGCTCGGTAAGTGGGAAACTCAGAGTCTTTAGACCTTATAGGGAAACGACGCGGGTGGTTTTAACCACCGTGAATCTTCGTATCCATTACCGCCTTGGGATTGCTTAGCTTGGTGTACTTTTGTAATGTACTTTCAATGGGACAATTACCATTTCAAGCCTTGCAATCCTGTACGCATAATGGTTGCCCTTGTGGGGCCTCCCTTGCGGGGTAATGTTAGCTTCGCCAATGTTATCAGGGCTTGTTAAGCTTGCAACACTGTTCCAGTGACTTTAGAACTGTTTAATTGCAAACGACAGAGCAGGGAACTAGCTTCGCATTCCGGGGTGTCGTGACCCAAATAACGTAGTCAGTTAAGACTGAGGCTGGTCAGAATAGCAAGATCCGAGACTTGCTCTTACAAGCTCAGTGTCTTTAGACCTGAGTTCCTGACTAAAACATAATTATTATTAGAATTACTTTTTATTGTAGGATATGTCACTTGCCTTACCACAAAATAGAAGGAATTGAACTCGTGCTGGGAGCTTCAGGCGGCTTGGTTCTAGGTACTGATGATGAAAATATGGGAGGATCTGTCTTTATGAGTTGGTAAGTGCTGAGCTGATAGATGTATCTTGTAAACAATCATCTTTTAAGGAGATATCTACTATGGGCTGGTTTAAAAGATTATTCGGACTAGAAAAGCCTGAAACCCCCGCTGAACCAATGACGCAGGTGGTGCAGCAAGCAGCAGCGGCTCAATCCATTGCCCCAGCTAAGGTTGGCCCAGATGGGAATTTTGACGAGAGCGGCTTGGCGAAGCGGGTAGCCCTCGCTTTTGACAACGATGCTGAAGTTGCTGATATCGATTCTGTCTATGTTGCTCAGCTCAGCAGCACTGTTGTACTTAAGGGGACTGTGCCAAGTCAGGAGATCCTAGATAAGCTGGTGGCGATCGCTTCCAGTGAGGAAGGAGCAACCGCTGTACAAACCGATCAGGTGACAGTCGGCTAGTCATTAGCGATCGCTTTTTCTACCCCTAATTTACCCTCAAGCCCGCTCTGGCGGGCTTTGTCGTTTAATCAGCGAAATTTCAGAGATAGCAAGCTTCTTGGCAGTTAGGACACTCGCTCATTGCTGAAACCAGCTTATTCTATTCCCTTCTTCCTGAGCATCGTAGCATCCTAGCCCCTGCTTTCCCTAGCCCCTAGCTAAAAATAAGTCGAAATATTAAATTTTGTCAACGAACCCTGTTATTTTGCAAAACAGTAAAATACAATACAGAAAGAAAGAAAATTTTTCATCAGGGAAGGACATCAGACCTTAAAACCAGTCCCCTACTCATAAAAGGAACAAAAAATATGAAACTGACTTATCGCGGCACTAACTACGAAAACGACATTTCCGCAGTCGAGATGGTCGAAGGCGAAATCGGCGGCAAATATAGGGGTCAAAGCTGGAACTACCGCTATCCCAGACATATTCCCGTTCCTGAACAGACATACAATCTGAAATATCGCGGCGCAGAATACAACACCAAAAGAACTCAAAAACCTGAAATCGTTGTTGCCAAAACAGTTGTAGAGCCTGTTCGCGCGATCGTTCCCTCCCGCGCCAAAGCCTGCACAGCAGTACCCGACATTGCCACAGTCCACCGCACCAACCTCTGCAATATCCTCGACCGCCGACTGCAAGTAGCCAAAGCTAAAGGCGATGAAAGATTGCTCCGGTTGCTAGAAAGTGAAGCCGCGCAAATGGCCTGTTAAATATCTGGGGACAACAAATTTGAAAGGTAATCACAAGAAACCCAGTTACTCAACTGGGTTTCTTATTGTCCGCCTTTGACACTCCCCGGTCTAAAGACGCGGGGATTCTTAAGGACAAAATTTGGGGGATGAATCCGCCCAAATTTGGGTTCTTAAAGGGTAAGTCAGATACCCACTACCCACTCGCTCATGTTAGAGTCTATGGCTACTTGTTTTACTTACGGTTTGCGACTGTCGGGTTTTTCACCAACCTTCGTTCGTTGCCCTAAAATAACAAACCTAAATCAGTTTGTCAAGACGAGTGGGCAGGATAAATTCGCGCTAGCCCTTTCATCCCTGGAGTAAAGTCACAGGGTTTTCAGGGTATTTTTTATAATTGTTTGTAACGCCGCCGTCCCGGCGGTAAAGATACCGCCGAGACGGCGGCGTTACGTTTTTAACCCTTAACGCACACTACTTGTTTAAGCGTTGCCACCACTTCTACTAAGTCTGATTGCTGGTTCATCACTTCATCAATCGGCTTATAAGCCCCTGGAATTTCATCTAAAATCCCCTCATCTTTGCGGCACTCAACTCCCTTAGTTTGCTCAATTAAATCATCCAGCGTAAACACATTTTTTGCCTTATTGCGAGACATTAATCTTCCCGAACCATGAGAACAACTACAGTAACTTTCCGCATTGCCTTTGCCTTTAACAATGAAAGATTTTGCCCCCATTGAACCAGGGATAATTCCGTAATCTTCAACCCGCGAACGCACAGCACCCTTACGAGTGACATACACATCTTCACCATAATGCAGCTCTTTTTCTGCATAATTGTGATGGCAATTTACCTGTAAAATTGGCTTAGTAGGTTTACCTCCCGCGATGTGCTTCTCAACAATTCGCTTAAAACGAGCCATCATTACATCACGGTTAAAACTCGCATAATTCTGAGCCCATTGTAAATCGTGCCAATAGGCAGCAAACTCTCGCGTACCTGCTACAAAATAAGCTAAATCTTTATCAGGGAGAGAAATTTCTGCGAGTTTCGCTAACTCTTTTGCAGTGTCAATATGATGTTGAGCTAACATATTGCCAATACCGCGCGAACCAGAGTGCAACATCAGCCAAACAAAGTTTTCAGTATCAATGCAAACCTCAATAAAGTGATTGCCACCACCGAGAGAACCCAGTTGTTTTAAGGCTTTGCCTTCGGAACGTCGAACGCCTTGATGAAGTTCTTTGAAATCGCGCCATCCTTGCCAGTTAGTAACAGTTTTTTCAACTTCTTTATTCTCGGCAAAACCTACTGGGATTGCTGCTTCAATTTCGAGGCGAATTTGTTTGAGTTTACCTTCTAGTTTGTCAGCTTTATATGGCATTTTGATCGCAGCCATACCACAACCAATATCAACGCCCACAGCCGCAGGAATAATCGCTTCTTTCGTAGCAATAACTGAACCAACTAAAGCACCTTTACCCAAGTGGACATCAGGCATTAGTGCAACGTGCTTGAAGACAAATGGTAAAGATGCTACATTTTGCGCCATCTTAGATTCATCATTGCTAAGACCATGATTCGCCCAAGACAGCACTGGGGTTGAGGTTGAGGTGGAAAATTCTAATTGTTGGTACGGCATTTGCCTGTTGCCTTTGTCTAGTCTATATCAGCTTGTAAATTTATGCTACATGATTGTAGTATAAATGTCAAGGGGTAGATTTCCTTGCTGTTTTCTGCAAACCAATCCCAGGCGTTACCGGCCCCTTCTTCGCTGCAAACAACCCAAAAAAGTCGTGCAGCAAAATATAAAAACAGGGAATAATAAACAGAGTCAATACCGTTGCCAGAGACAAACCCGAAAACACCACCACCCCTAGCGGTTGCAGAAACTCCGAACCATCGCCAATCCCCAAAGCTAAAGGAAATAAACCCAAAACTGTGGTAATTGTCGTCATCATAATCGGTCGTAAACGTTGAGGTGCGGCCCTGACAATTGCTGTTTTTCGGTCAACTCCTTCTTCTTCCCGAATTTGGTTTGCCAATTCCACCATTAGAATAGCATTATTAACCACAATTCCCACCAATAAAATCGCACCGACAATTACCGTCGCCCCAATCGCAGTTTTAGTTACATAAAGCCCTAAAATCCCCCCAGCCAAAGACAGAGGTACTGTTAACATAATCACTAGCGGGTCAACTAGAGAATTGTACTGTACGGCCATCACTACAAATACTAAAAAAGCCGCTAACCCACCCAATATTTTCAGAGAAGATTGCAATTCCTGATTAGTTTCAGCCGCCGAACTCGGTACAACTCGTACTCCTGGCGGTAACTTCAATTCACTTACCACCGCATCTACTTGCTGTAAAGCTTCACCTAAACTTGCACCCTTATTCAAATTACCAACAATTAAGAACACTTGGCGCTGATTCAGGCGTTGAACTTCCCCAGGGGCTTTACCTAGATTAATAGTCGCCACATCACTCAATCTAATTACGTTATTATTGCTGCCAAATAAAGGAATATAACTTAGTTCTGATACTGATTTGACAGAGTTGCGGTCGAATTGTACCCGCACATCTATTAACCGATTTCCCCGCTGTAACTGAGTTGGAACTGCACCTTGAATTGCTGTCTGAATCGACTCTCCAATTTCTCTAGCACTAAATCCGTAAGTTGCCAATCTTTCCCAGTCAGGGCGGATTTGTACCTCCGGTTGCTGAGGATCTCCATCGGGTCTAAACCTGACTAATTTAACCTTTTCCTCAAAGGTTTTTAATATTTGCCGCCCTGTTTGTTGCAATATTTCTGGATTTTCGCCTTGAAGAATTAAGTCAACTTCACCACCCCGCACGGGAGAATTAGTCAGAATTAAACCGCGCACGTTTTCTGGTGCTAAACGTAGGCGAGTATCTACTAATTTCAGTTTATTTAATTCCTGAGTCATGCGCTCCACAAAATCGGCAACATCCGTTCCTGGTTTTAGAGTAATTGTACTGCTTCCCCTAAGTAAGTTTTCAACGGTATTGTTACCAAAAAGTAGCCCTCCCGCAGTTGTCAAAGTATACAAAGTTTCTGGCTGCTTGATGAGAAGTTCATCGACTGTTTTCATCACCTTTTCGTTAGTTTCCAAGTTTGTACCCGCTGGAAACTGAGCAAATAATCTAGCTTGACCAGTATTAATTCTGGGTAAAATTTCTTGGGGAATTTGACCAACCATCTGCAAACTACTGAAACCCAAAATGACAATAGCAAGTACAATTATTATTAACCGCCACCGCAGAATTGCTCCTAAAAATCTGCCGTAGCCTAATGTAGCGCTGTGGAAGGAGCGATTAAATGCCCGCAATGCCCAAAATTGGCCGACACCGCTGGAAACTCTCACAGCTAATAGGCGAGAAGTCATCATCGGGACAATTGTTAAACCGACAATTAAAGAAGCAGCTACGGCGAAAGTAATTGTCAGAATTAACTCGTTGAAAAGTAAGGAGATAAAGCCTCCTATTAGCAAAAATGGGAGTACGGCAACTAAGTTGGTAGCAGTAGAGGCAAATAAAGCTGATTCGAGTTCTTGACTACTTTTTTCGGCTGCATCAAGGATGCTTGTTCTTTTTCCGTTAGTTGTTTTGCTTTTGTTTTTATTAACTCCCTCAACTATATTTTCTAGCATCACAATTGAGTTGTCTACGACAATCCCAACGCCCAAGGCTAAACCGCCTAAACTGAAGATGTTAATAGACAGATGAAACAGTCCCATCAAAATAATAGCCGTGAGTGTGGCTAGGGGAATTGCCAGGACAATAATTAGGGTCTGTCGTAGAGAACCCAGGAAAAGTAACACCGCAATACCAGCTAAGACAGATCCGCTTAAACCTGAAAACAATACATTGGAAATAGAATCGCGGATAAATCTTGATTCATCTAGGGTGGTTGTAATTGTCATGTCCGGGGTAATTACTCCCGACTTTCTCAACTCTTCGAGGCGCTTTTTAATACCATCTACGACTGTGATGGTATTGGCATCGGGCTGCTTCTGAATGCTGATTTTTACTGCGGGTTTCTGATTGAGAAATACTTTAACTCGTTCTTCTTCAGTACCGTCTATGACTTCGGCAAAGTCGCGGATATAAACTCGTTTGGGGGGATTAGAACCTGCGATTTGGAAGGAAAGATCGCGGATTTCACTGGCATTTTGAAAGCGCCCTATTGTCCGCGTTAAGGGTTCGCCGGATTCTTGTTGTAGTCTACCGCCGGAGGTGTCTTGGTTGCGGTCTTGTAGGGTGGAGAGTACGTCGGAAACGTTGACTCCCAAGGCTTGTAGGCGATTTAAGTCGAGGTTGACTTGGATTTCTTCTTGTACGCCGCCGGAAACGTCAACGGCGGCTAAGCCTGGTATGACATTGAGCTCGCGGGCGAGTTCTTCGTCAGCAAATACGCGCAAATCGACTCCCCGCAAGGAGTCTGAGGTGAGACCAAATTCGTAAACTGGCTGCTGGGAGGGGTCAACTTTAAATAATCTGGGGGCTTCGACTGTATCTGGAAGTTGGTTGCGGATGCGGTTAACAGCGGCGGTTGCGTCGTTAAGGGCTTGGTCGATGTTTCCCCCTGGTTTGAAGAATAAATCGACGCTAACTTGACCTTCGCGGGTACGGGAGAAGACTTGGGTGACTCCTTCGGTGGCTGAGAGTCCTTGTTCTAGGGGGCGGGTGATTTCGTCAACTGCTACTTCTGGGGAGATTCCGGGGGCCTCAAGGCGCACGCCGATGCGGGGATAGGTGATGGAGGGGAGGAGATCGACGGGGAGTTGAGTGATGTAAAATAGGCCCACGACTGCGATCGCGAGGGTGAGCATGATTGTCCCGATATGGCGGCGAATTGCGATCGCGCTGATGCTTAATCCAGTTTTGTCAGTCGCCATCTGTCAAAATTCCTCAGTGATTGTTGACTTTTCACTATCTTCCTTCTTCCGTCTTCCTTCTTCCTTCTTCCTTCAGCTATATTATTCCTTAGTTTACTGAACTTGGCTGCCATGCGATAGCGGATCTGCGGTGCTAGCTTTGGAAGGAGTTACTGGTGGTTTAAAACTCGAAACTTGACCTGTAGTTTCCGCGTAGGGTAAGGCTTTACCAGCAATTAAAGCTTCTAAATTTGATTCCATTATATTGCGTGGAACTTCGCCTATAGTCTGAGCGATCGCATCTCCTTTATCGCTCAAGAATACAAAGTGAGGAATGCCATCCACTCTGTATTTCAGTACCTCTGGCAACCATTTGTTATTATCTACATTCAACATCGCAAAATTTAGGCGATCGCTGTATTGCGCCTTCACTTCCCCCATATCCTTTGCCATAGCCTGACAGCTACCACACCAATTAGCATAAAATTCTACCAGAGTCGGCTTGCCATTGCTGACAGCAACTTCTAGGGGGGTCGAAGTTTCTGCCATCTCCGTTAGAGCATTTGATGGTGTCTCGGTTTGCAGTCCCAAAAACAGGGAAATCGTCAGTGCGATCGCCGCCAACACAATCAATAAATTTCTCAGCCGTTTCGCCGTGTTCGATTCCAACTTCTGACTTGCAGCCGTAGGGGTTGATTCTTGTGAATTAGGACTCATTGAAGTATTGCAATTTTAATTGTGCTTTTTTTAACAGTAATAGAGATTGCTTAGGTTGATTAAGTTTCTCGTTTAAAAGTGTACCACATTTTGGGGACAATTTGTACCTCAGCAGCAAACAATAAAAAAACGTCTGGATTGTAATATTAATTAAGTTCCGATCCAGCCTCAAATGCGGTAAAACAGAAGTAGAGACAGATTAATTGTGAATACAGAGGACATAGAGCGTGAAAAAACGGGTAACGCTAACCTTTCCCCAACGCTCAATCCGTATGCCCGTCACCTATCGACTGGCAAAGGATTTTAATGTAGCTGCCAACATTATCCGAGCCCAGGTAGCCCCAAATCAAATAGGCAAACTCGTGCTAGAGTTGGCAGGAGATATCGACCAGTTAGACGCGGCTATAGACTGGATGCGATCGCAAAATATTACCGTATCCCTCGCCAGTCGAGAGATATTAATTGACGAAGATATCTGCGTACACTGTGGGCTCTGTACCGGCGTTTGTCCCACAGAAGCCTTGACCTTAGACAAAGAAACATTTAAACTAACCTTTACGCGATCGCGTTGCATTGTCTGCGAACAGTGCATTCCTACCTGTCCTGTTCAGGCTATTTCCACCAACCTTTAGAGGTCAATCTTGGTGACTCAAGAGCCGTGAAAAAACTTCCTTGGAGTTCTCTAACAATCCTTTTTGTTACTTATGGCACCTTTGGCTGGACTCTATCCAAATCTGATACTAACGTAATGGTTTGGATTTTAGCTGTAGTTGCAGTCTTACTGTTATCTGGGATCTTAACTGCTCCGCTAACAAATGTAAAAACATTGATTTTTCGATGGTTTAGAACTGATGTCGGAGCTTTTCTTTCCATCATTACTACTGCTTTTTTCGCAGTTGTAGTTGTAGCATGGCTGCATCTTTTTGCCACTGGTTTAGTTCTACTTTCCGCAGGAGCTTTAGCCAGACTAGATATTCAAACATATGGCTTTAAAAAGTGGCAGGGTTTTTGGATTTTGACTGTTGTTTCTCTCGCTGGATTGGGGTTTGGAGGAGCAGCAAAGTTTTGGTTTTAAAAAGTTGATTGCTAATTGCTAATTGCTAATTGCTAATGGCTAATTGAAGAGAAATTAATTCTCCTTCCCATCCTGAAAAGTTCTGCAAGAATGATAATAGAAAAAAAGCAGCCTGCGAAGCTGCTAACAAAAATTGCATGAGGTATTACTAACAAGCTATCGTAAGTGTAGTTTTGTAAAGTCCACGTTACATTTTTTGATACGCTGCAATCCTTTTTCAATGGACACTCTGAAAATCGTCACAATGAGCGATCCTATTCATGCTAGATTTGCAGAGAATTATAGAAGCGTTTAACTGTCCTTGCGCCCTACAGCCTTCAGCGGTGGGGCCCTTTTGTTGGGAAGGGAAGGGGAGCGGGGGGCAGAGGGGCAGGGACTGGGAAGGCAAAAAGATTTAGTGCTCTAGGACAGAAGGCTCAAGACATTAGCTGAATGCTAACGCAGAAGAAAAGCAAAATTCTCCTCATCTCCCCTATTCTCCCCCGCTCCCCATCTCCCCTGCTCCCCCGCCCCCCATCTCCTAGTCCTCAAGTTCATTTGTTACCCCTTTTTGACCACTTCTTGTAGTTCCTCAATTATCCGCATTCCCACAGCTTCAGGCGTTTCACTCCCTATAGCAATTCGGACATCCGCTTGAGCATAGAAACGCTGTCTCTGGTTAAGGATATTTTGCAGTATCGCTCTGGGTTCCCCCTCCCGCAGCAGAGGCCGAGAATTATCCTCCCGCAAGCGATCGCAAAGTTCTTCCACAGGTACATCTAGCCATATCACAATCCCGTGATGAAGATAGCTCCAGTTCATCTGCCGCAAGACAATACCGCCGCCCGTTGCTACAATTAACTTCTTATAGGCGGAAAGTTCCCCAAGCACTTGACTTTCTAACTCGCGAAACGCCTCCTCTCCATCTCTAGCAAAAATTTCACTAATAGATAGATGAGCTACTTTTGAAACTAGATCGTCAGTATCAAAGAAATGATAGCCTAACTCCGACGCTAACCAGCGCCCTACTGTTGTTTTCCCTGCACCCATCATACCGACGAGATAGAGATTTACTCCTTTTAATAAATCCATTGCCAATTCCTTCAATATTTCCTAATCTTCGCTCGGATTTACTCACAGTTTACGTAACGCCGCCATCTTGGCGGTAAAGATACCGCCAGGATGGCGGCGTTACTAATGGTTTTGCGTGAGTTCGTTCTACAATCTTTAATCAAATTAACTGCGATCGCGCTTACGCAAATCCGAAGAGCGATCGTCATCAAATTCATCATCTTCTTCCAAACCCCAATCCTCATCATCATTATTCCTTGACTCTTCCCAATCATCACTCTGAGATGGCGGCGTATAAACTGGTGGCGTAGAAGGCGTTGGCGTAGAAGGCGTTGGCGTATAAGGCGGTGTAATCACGCGAAAATTGGCATCGTAGACAGATTCAGTTTGACCCACACCTGTATTCTTGGGTTCACGATAACCATAAGAATAAACAGAACCAGACCATGACTGAGTTTTCGGTTCTTGCTGAGATTCGTAATTAGTCTGTTTTTGTTCTGTATCCTCATTGTTAGATGGTGTTTCCTGCTCTTCCTCATCTCCCCAATCATCATCACTTTGACTGCTAACGCCATGCTTGCGGCTGGATTCGCCTACGCCAACCTCCACCCAATCATCATCAATATCTTCATTAGGACTTGTAACCCCTACATTTTCCCCACTAATATTACTCTTTTCGTTGGTAAATGACCCCACGCCTGCATTGACATTAGGAGAGAAGACTTGAGAAATTTCCTGCAAAAATGTCTTTACATTGTACTTACTTGGGGTTTCATTTTCAATCTTCTGGGAATAATTAACCTCAGTTTCTCTATTTTGCCAACTAGCAACAGAAGGATCTAAATCAGGCTTTCTGGGAGAGGGTGGCGGCGTTACTTGATTTGTACCGCCAGAGGAACTATCTGGACTTCTGGGGCCTCCATTTCGAGTCCGCCATTCTTTTTCAGCTAAATAATTAGAGAACGCCAACAAACCAGAAATCAAAAATGATGTGGTTACTCCTGCTGCTAAACTAATCAAAATCCAGATTGATAGGGGTAGAGTTTGCGATCGCATCCCTAGAAATACCAGCGATAACGAAAACGACGCATTTTGTAGGACAAAAAGTGTCAGAGAGCCAATAATTGCTAAAAATACTACAACGCGAGCGATAGACATTTTTTTTAATTGGTAATTGGTAATTGGTAATTGGTAATTGATAATTGGTAATTGGTAATTGGTAATTGGTGATTTAGTGGCAGTCAACAACTAACAACCAACAACTAACAACCAACAACTAACAGTTAACAGTTAACAGTTAACAGTTAACAGTTAACAGTTAACAGTTAACAGTTAACAGTTAACTGTTAACTATTAACCATTTTAATCTTCTTTCCAGCGTTTGAGGGGAACGCAGTCAATATCCAACTGATCTAAGGCACGAGCTACCACAAAATCTACCAAATCTTCAATTGTCTGAGGATTATGATACCAAGCAGGAACCGCTGGAACAATTCTAACTCCTGCTTCTGCCAAAGCCGTCAAATTGCGGAGGTGAATTAAACTAAAAGGCGTTTCGCGAGGTACTAGAACCAATTTTCGCCCCTCCTTAAGCTGTACATCTGCCGCTCGTTCTAGCAAATCTGAACTTAACCCAGCCGCTAATTTTCCCACCGTACTCATACTACACGGTATCACAATCATTCCTAAAGTGCGAAACGAACCACTTGCAATATTAGCTCCCACATCTTGCCAAGGATGACAGCGGAGTTTTCCTCCCTTTTCTTCTCCAGCTTGCTCGCGCCAAAATTCTTCCTGAAGACTGATTTCTGCTGGCATTTTAACATTTTGTTCGCTTTGCCAAACCATGTAAGTAGATTTAGAGGCGACAAGTTCTACAGCAAAATCGGCTTGTAATAGATATTTTATGGTTCTTACTGCATAAATTAATCCCGATGCACCAGTTATTCCTACTATTAGAGGTTTATTATTAGTCATTTGTTAGTTGTTATACAGGAGGCAGGAGGGTTTCCACAATTGATCGTCTCTAGCGCCGCCTTGGCGGTTGCTGTATATGTCATTGCGAGTTCCGTGAGGCAATCATTAAGACTTTGGGATTGCTTCGGGATTGCTTCGTACCCTCAGATTGCTTCGTACCTCGCAACTGCGCTTCGCTTGACGCGCTTCGCTTGGCTCGCAATGACAAAGTGACTAATTAGCAATTAGCAATTAGCAATTAGCAATTAGCAATTAGCAATTAGCAATTAGCAATTAGCAATTCCTTAATCATCGCTGTCATAAAAAGCCTCACTACCGCCACCAACAGCTACTAAGTCAATTTGCTGGCGATAATAATCGACACTCTTGACTTGTACTTCTACGCGATCGCCTAGACGGTATTGATTGCGATTTTTGCGGCCTACGAGAGTCTGCTGGCGCGATCGATACTCATACCAATCATCCTTCAGCGAAGAAACATGAACCAGTCCCTCTACTCGTAGAGTTTCCTCATCTACTATAATCTCGATTTCGACAAAGAAACCGTAAGATTGTACGCCAGTAATCAAACCTTGGAAAGTTTGACCAGTGCGTTCCTTCATCAATCCAGTTTTATTGAGTCCCTCTAAATCATTTTCTGCATCTTGAGCAACTCTTTCGCGTTCGCTCAAATGTACTACCACCGAGGCAAATTGAGCTTCAAATTCGTGATGAACTTCGGGAGGTAAAACATTCCAATTAATTTGACCAGCGCAAGAGGAGTGATTCAAATTTACTCTTTCCTTAGCGCGAGTAGTACGGCGATCGCGTCCTTGTTCAAACACAGCCTGTAACACGCGCAAATTTAACAAATCCGCATAGCGGGATAGTGGCGAGGCGCAATGAGCATAACCTTCAGTCAGCGCTAAACCAAAATGAGGTTTGGGTGCAGTGCTGTAAACCGCAGGCTTCAAAGTATCTTCCAATAAATATGAGAGCACTCTCTCGGCCTTCGATCGCGCAAATTGGTCAGTAAATCGCTGGAAGTCCAAGGGGTGTACTTCCTCTTCGTTTTCCATATACAAATCGCACCCCAAATTGCTCGAAAGCTTGACCAATTCCAGAACATCTGCGGGGTCAGGTATTGGCTGGACGCGATAAATTCCGGGTACTCCCAAAGCTTGTAAATGGGTAGCAATAGCTTGGTTTGCCAATACAACTAACTGAGCGGCTGCTGACTGAATGGGGGTGCTATTATTCACCGTAAAAGCTCCTAGTTCTCCCTCATCGTCATAGTGGCAATTAGTATCCGGCAGGTTCAATTCAAAGGCTCCTCGGTTTCTATGCTGAGACTTCGCGGCCTGGCTGGCGGCTGCAAGTTCGTTGAGGAAAGGTTGCAAGATGAAACATTCAGGATGAATTGATTCATCGGGTGCGGAGTCGAGAATTGTTTGAGCTTCCCTATAGGTGAGGCGGGAGTCAACTTGAATAACACTAGGTTGAATTTCGTACTCTACTAGCTCTCCCGATCCATCAAGGGTAAGTAGTACGCTAATAGCTAGGCGTTCTCGATCGGGTAGCAGAGAACAGCGATCGCTTGATATTCCCGTTGGTAACATCGGCACAACCATTTTAGCTAAATGTACTGAGTTACCGCGCTTGCGAGCTTCGCGATCGATTGGTGAGTCGGGACGCACGTACTCAGTTGCATCAGCGATATGAACTCCTACCCGCCACTGGCCGGACTTACTAGCTTCGAGAGTAAAAGCGTGTTCAATACAGTTTTCAACGGTAGAGGGAGTAGTTGGCGGCTCTGAATTTTGAGTTTCAGCTTCTGAGTCAAAGCTCAAAATTGAGAACTCAGAAATGGCAAAGCCAACTGTTAACAAGCCGCGAAAATCTAAGCGTTTTTTAAGTTCGGTCTTTTTCAGCTTAGTAGGTAAGGTTTCAACTGCTCTAAACACGACGGCGGGGAAAGAGCGAGGTAGGTCGTGTTTGCAGCAAACTATATCGAGATCGTCGGCGGCTTCAGCGTCAGAGCCAAGTACCTGAACGACTTTGCCCAATGGTCTATGGCTACCTAGCGGGTAGCGCAGGACTTCTACGTGAACCAGATGATCGATCGCTTCTTGGAGGTTAACGCCATTAGATAGGAGTTCGAGTTCAAATAGTAGGCGATCGTCTAAGGGAACTGCTCTGTAACCGATGCGTCCGGTGGGGCTGCTGGTTTGCTTGACTCGCGCTAATACCGAAGGGTTGGCGCGTTCTAAGATTAACTGTACTTCTCCTTCTGGGGAGCGCCGACGACTGCCTTCTTTGATGATTTTTACTAAGACGCGATCGCCATTCCAAGCAGTTGAGAGGTGGCTTTCTCGGACGTAAACATCCTCTGAACCTTCGGTATCCTGAATGGCAAAACAAAATCCTTTGCTGGAACAGCGAAGTTTTGCTTCTACTACGTCTTCTTCCACCAATCGACGATATCGGCCTTTGTCTTTGACTAAAATGCCAATTTTCTCTAAGGCATCTAAAGCGATCTGAAGTTTTGCTTGACTCGTGATGTCGTTACAGTCGAGTTTTTTCTCCAGAGCTTTCGGGGCAACTAATTTATCATCTGTGAAATTGGCCAGCAGTGCAGCGATAGAAAATTCCATGTAGCGCTTAATCCTTTTTGTCTGAATTTGGCGATTTCGACCGCGCAATCCTCTGCCAGCTTCAGTTCCCTTGTACTGTTAACTGTTAACTGTTAACTGTTAACTGTTAACTTGACGCTTAGGCTCATACACAGGAGGTAGGGGAGGATGGAGAAATGGGAAGGGGAGAGATGGGGAGGATAGGGGGGATGGGGAATGGGGGAGGAGTTATACTCTTCAAACTCGAAACTCATGCACAGCGAAGCGTTGCGAGGAACGAAGCTTGACTGTAGCAATCTCTTAAAAGTTCCATATCTCCATCATCTCCCCTATCTTCCCTATCTCCCCCATCTTCCCATCTTCCCCATCTTTCCCATCTTCCTTCGGGCTCGGAGCAATTTCTGAACGGAGTAAGTGCAGGTACGCAAAGCCTCTACCTTTACTACTTTTACCTAATTGCTATGCCATTTCCGAGCTTTGTAGAAATGACGCTCGATGCCTATTAGCTTAAAACGCGGGGTGTGGGGTGGGAGTTGAGTGGGGTGAAGGTCGCGCGGATGATTAACCTTTAATTTTATTGTATGTTTACTGTAGCAACTTAGTTTATTAAATTTACAACGCCTCTGTGAGTATCGGGGGATGGGAAGGCGGCTGGTAATTTTTTGAACAGCAGTTTCAGCAATTGGGCGATCGCACGCGATCGCTTTCCCTCGGATTACGTAACGCCGCCATCCTGGCGGTGACTTAACCGCCAGGATGGCGGCGTTACGTAAGTCTTGTCTGGGTTAAGGGTATGCGATCGCGCTAGCGCTAAGGTTAAAAGTTGATGTACCTTGATTAATTAAGGAGTGGGAGGTTGCGATCGCGCATCTTCCGGTTGTTGGGAAATGGTATTAATTGGTTGACTTTGGGAAGTGTGTAGGATTTTCCCTCTACTAATTAAGCGTTGCAACCGCTGTTTTCCGCCCGCGATCGAGCTTTTACCGTTCATCCACCCAGAAGCGATACCCCATGTAAGTAATCCCGCAGACAGACTGAGAAGGATAATAAATGTGAAAGTATTGAGAGAGGAAGAGAGAAAAGGTTTGTTAATAGGTATTATCTCTGGTTCTTGCTTTATCCAATAAGGAGCGCTAGCTGCGACTACGCCTGCTGCACCTATGCCAAAGCCTACGGATTGGATGGTTTTTTGGAGGTTGCGATCGCGTTCTGCTTGTTCGATTTCTACCCGTCCTCGGATAGCATCTAAGGCTTTTTCTAGTAAATCCGATCCATTGGCAAAATAGTCCAAGTCTGCTTGAATTTGCTCTTCAAAAATATGAGCATTTTCGGCTGAGAAATTCTCCAAAAAGCTTAAATCTTCTTGAGGGTATTTTTTTTGTATCAGCTTTATCTCTCTTTTATAATTTTGAAGATTGATTTTAAGAGGGAGGCGGTAGTTATCCAAGTCTCTGATTAACTCAACGTAACTAAAATTAAGGCTAGGAATGCGCTTAAGTGCCTTTTTTAATGCTTCTAAATTAGTCGCATCTAAGGTTTTATCGTCTGGCAAACTTTCAACAATAGCTATTTCTTTTTTTATTTCTTTATATTCATGGGAGAGGACTTTATAGACAGATCGACTTAATTTATATGCTTGGATAACTTTAGCTCTGTAGCAAAAAATATCAACTAAATTCGGGTATTCTTCTTGTAATTTTGTGTCGGTTTCAGGAGTGACGAATATCCAAACTAAAATGTGACAATAACTTTCTAACCCATCGGGAATACCATACTCAAAAATGGGACTACCAAATAATTGACCCGATCGGTAAAATGGAGGAGTGTCTAACTTGTCAGGAATAAAAGCTCGCAAGCATTTATCCGCCAAAGATTGCAGCTTTTTTTGGTCTTCTCTTGAGTTCCAAAATTGCCAAGTTTTCTCTGGAGTGTACCAAAGAGTTAACAATAATGTTTGACCTAGAGAAGCGTTAACTTGGTTTGGCATCCAGCAGTCGCTAGGATGCAAGCGTTTGAAAAAGTCTATGTCTACGTCATCAGTTTTAATTCCCTGTTCGTTTTTTTCGGGACGGCGGACATTTAATGCTAAGGCAAAAGTGTCGTGAATTCGGACGGGATAAGCAATACCCGTAATGGGGGAATCCGACCATTTTTCAAAGAAAATGGAGGCATCGTCTTCGGTTTGTTGAGCCGAAAGATCAACTCGATATCCGGGTTTGTCTTGGATATCAATTATTTGATTAATCCCGAACTGGTTTAAGATATTTTCGCCTTTCTCAAATAGTTCTTTGAGATTATCTTTCTGAGGTTCCGATTCTTTTCGCAACTGATAGGCAAACAAATGAACGTTTGGCGCATAGATTTTGGGAGGAGACATAAAAGTTATTTCCCCTTTTCAATCTCTTTGAGTTTTTGTTTCACTGCTTCGCTTAATTCTTCAAAGACGTTAGCGACTCCTGTTTTGGGTTGTTGAGCTTTAACTTTGGTAATTTCTTTGTTATTTGGTGCAAACTCTCTAAGCCGATCTGTGATATCTTCGTGGTTGGATAACCATTCATTCAGAGTTTCCTCTGTATTTTGCCAAGGTTCGCTGCTGACGGATTCTAAGGCTCGATCCAATTCCCTTAAAATCTCTATTTCAATGGGTTCGCTTTCCACAAAATTTGGGAAAGCTAATAAGAGAGAATCTGTAGTCATAATTTTTAGTTTCCTATAGCGCAAAATGCAGCCCAGTAAAACTGGCTTTTAAATATTTTTTTGTCAGGTTTGGATTTTTTACACAAATCCTCGAAACTTTGGGGTAACTTTGAATCTAATTTTAATTCACCTATCCATTCTAGCAATTCAGATTTGGTAACATCTCGCAGCCAAAGTTGGGCAGTATTGAGGGCTACTGCCATATCAGCGGTTGCCAGATTTTCGTAGAATTTAATCATTAAAAATGCCGTCGCTAATTCATCGACTGACCACAAACTAGAGAGAACCCCCTGGCTACCAGCATACAAAAAGCCTGTAGCCAAGCCAATACAGTCATCACTCTGCTTGGTTGTGTCTGTCAACCCCGTTTCGCAAGCGGAGAGGGTGACGAGGCGACATTTAGGTAAGTTTAGTGTAGCAAAGATGTCTTGCAGAGTTAGGCATTTGGCGGGGTTGGCTTGTCCCCCGGAACGCAATCGGAGAGATTTTTGCCCGGTGAGGGTGGGTGAGTCTGTTGATTCCATCGCTCCTGCTAAGATTAGGGATGAAATTAGAGGTGTCTGGAAATCAAAGGAACCGTGACAGGAAAAGTGGACGTAGTGCGCTTGGGCGATGGTTTCTAGGTTATCAAGGAGGGCGGTTTTGGTGGCTTGTTGTTTGCTTAAAATGTCGGCGGGTGTAAAGTCGCGTTTGATGACTTCTACTTCTATATCAGTATAGGCAAGGTCTTCGGTAGGGTTTTGGATGGCGAAAAGGGTGCGGGTATCGGCGGGTGGGCGTTCTCGCTGTTGTACCCGTTGCAGCAGTTGACAACTGGGGGCGTATCGCACGCCTTTTTTGAAGCAATCAAGTAGACAAGGGTTGGCGGGGGGTTGGAGATGCGGAGTTTCTTGGTTAAATCGCTTCCAAGTTTGTTGGCTAACAGATAAAGCATGAAGGGGAAATAGATGCAAATAGCGGTGGGGAACTAAAATCAGGGAGTCACAATTGGCTAGGGCGGGATGATTGAGAATTTCATCGAGGCGCAATATTTGGGAAAGACTATTCAGCCACTCGGAAAGATTTTTTCGCCAGGTTTTGGTGTTGTTAAATAAGGCTTCGAGATACTGCTGATTCCACGCTTCTAGCTTTTCTAATTCGGCTTTGTCAAACTGCACAACTTCCAAACTTGACTGGGTGACGATGAATATTTGGAAACTGTCAGTGCCAATATACCACTCTAAAATAGCGGTGTGGGAGTCAATCAAATCGCGGATTTCGGCAACGGTAATATGGTTGACTTTTTGAGTGAGGGTGAAGGCGGGATCTAGTTGCTGACACTGGGCGAAAACTTCATCGAGTTGGCGTTGATATTCTTGCAGTTCTTCGCGCTGTTGGGCGATATACTCGCGGTTGTAGCTGGATGTTTCGCTGCTACGAAATCCCTGGAAACTGTCGCGATTAAAAGTGCTGTTATTATCTCTTTGGGCTAGTGATAGCTGTATTGATGAGATGTTACGTCTTAGGTTGAGTAATTCCTGTTTGAGTGAATCATCAGCGTTTTTGGGTTCAAGTTCCGAATTTGCTAGTAGTTCGACTAAGTTGCGGGATTTGCTGCGTTCGACGGTTTCGAGGGCTTTTTCGATTTGTCCGTCATTGATGCAGGCTTGCACCATTTTGATATAGACATCTATAGCGTTCAATTGGATTTCTTGACGGGCTGCTTCGTTGGTTGCCCATTCCCTACTTTGTTCGACTGCTGCTATTGCATTAGAGTAACTGTACATAGCTGTTGTCCATTTTTCGGAAGCAAAGGCAACATCACCCAAGATACGCTGTAATTTTAGACATTGTATGGGGAAGGACTGAGGAGTATATATTTCTAAGGCTGCTAGGAAAGACTTAATCTCTACGTTTAGTATCCGCTCGATATCGATTATCTGAATATTTTCCATAGTCTGTAGTTTAATCTGCAATACTTCAGCGTATGCAAATCCCAAAAGCATATAAGTTCTTGCCCAATCTTCGGGATATGCTTTACGGGTATAGACTTGTAATGTATCTAGGTAGTAGTTTATTGCTTGTTCGATATTCTCTATTTTTGAACCACAACTTTGATTTTTGTAGGCAGTTGCTAGGTTAGTGTAAGTGTTTGCCCATTGTTGAGGATAGGATTCACGGGTGAGGACTTGTAATGCCTTTTGGTAACAATCTATCGCTGTTTCTATCTCTCCGAGTTGTTGATAAGTTGTTCCCATTTCACTGAATGTATTTGCCCATTGTTGAGGAAATGCTTTACAAGTGCGGACTTGAAAGGCAGCTTCATAGCATTTGATAGCTTGTGCTAGATTTTTTTCACTCTCTCCCTGAATTCTTTCAGAATAAGCGATGCCAAGATTGTGCTGAGTCATTGCCCAATCTTCTGGATACGCCTCGCAAGCTGGTAATGCAGCTTCGTAATATTTAATTGTCTGTTCAATGTTATCCTCTCTCTGCCCCAGAAATCTTTGATAGTAAGCACTTGCCAGATTATTCTGAGTAGTCGCCCATTGTTGGGGCATTACCTCACGAGTGCGGATTGGTAATGTAGCTTCCCAACATTTGATTGCCAGTTCAATATTATCTACTCTCTCCCCTTTTATTCTTCTAAGGTACGCACAACCTAGATTATTTTGAGTGCTTGCCCACTCTTCGGGAAATTGATCATGGGTAAAAACTTCTAAGGCAGATTGGTAACAGCAAATTGTCTGTTCGACATTGCTAGATTCTAATTCCTCAATTCTTTTAGAATAGGCAGTCGCTAAATGTTGCTGAATTCTTGCCCAATCTTGGGGATATGATTCACGGGTAAGAAAAATTAATGCGATGTAATAGCCTTTAATAGCAATTTCTATGTTTATGGCTGAATTTCCTAGCTGAAAACGCTGAATATGATAACTGAAATTCGCTAAAACTGATGCTGTAGTTACCTGACGGTGTTTTTCCTTTATCTCTGTTAGTATTTCCATTACCAATACTTGAAAGATATCATTAAAATAGTTACTATTTAACTTGTCTATATTTTTTGCTAGGAGAGAGTGAACTATTTGCGAGTTACCTTGACAATCTTCGATTGTTTGAAAGACTTGCCATAAAAAATACTTACATATGACTTCTTGATATATTTGATACTGTTCTGGAGTTAAATTTGCTACATTTTCTTTCTCAGAAGGTGTCTTTTTTACTAAATTTTGCAACCAATTAAAAAACTTCACTTTTACCTCCTTTGGGTAGCAAACCAGTCTATTACTTGTCTCATCGTATGTAGCAATCCAAAATCAATTAGTTCTTGATAGGCGTTCAAAATTTCATTTACCTGGGTGGGATAAGCCAACAGCATACGAATGAGAGTTAAGTAAGCTTGAGTGCGACTATCATCCATTGGGAATCACCTTCAAATTTATAATGCTTGATTATAGCCCCAACACAGGCAACTTCCCTGAATTTTCAAATGATTTAATCTGACTCACCGAGGGGGATGTGAGTTATCCCCTCGATGGTTCGGCGGGAGAACCAATTATTTAAGCGTTAGCACATCAGGATAACTAAGAATCTTGGCATCAGCCGTCAGCAAGGGACATCCCAGAATTCTCGCTGTTGATACAATTACTTGGTCGAAGGGGTCGTTATGAAACCCACTTAATTGTGTTGAATCAATAATAATTGGCAATGTTAAATTTATAAGTTGCACACCATGGTAAGCTAAAGCTGCCGACAACCAATCGTCAACTGCCACAGAAAAAATCAAACGATTTTTCTCTATCAATTTCGCTACTTCCCAACAAGAAACAATGCTAACTCCCAAGCCCTGCTGCTGATATTCTTGTATCCATTGACGATATTTTGGAGTCAGTCGTGCATTGTTATCAACCCACCACACCCAAATATGAGTATCAAGAATAATCATTTTAAGCATTCCCAGTCTTCTAATGCCACAGGTTCAGTTGGGTCATCATATCGGCAGACTTTACCCTCTAGGGGATAAGGATTTGAGTCAGGGTGACGGCGGCGAGGAGATTCAAGAATAATTATTTCCACTGCATCGCCCCTCACAAAAGGTAAATTATCTAAAGTGATTTTGCCATTCTCTGCAAAGGTTGTTTCAATACGATGTGCGTTCATAGTATTTCCTAATCCCTAACTCGGTTGCTTTCATTGTAGATCCAAATTATCAGACGGTCAACGCTCGCGGATAATTACGTTCTCGCGCTAAAGCGCCAGCTTTTGTTGGGTTTCATACTTCTTGTAAAATGCGACTATTCAAACGCTCATATTCATCCTCTAGCAGCCACATTTTAGCATCATCATAATTGTCACTGGTAAAAATAATTTTATAATTTTGTGCCGGGTTATGGATGCAAAATTTCCCTGACTTCTCCTTAACTAACATCAGGATATAAGGAGGAGATATCAGAGTATCCGCCCAGATTTCTGCAAACTCCCACTCAGTCTCTTCTTGTGATTCTTGATTAATTTTAGTAGCTTGTGCGGGGTTTTGTGCGGGGTATGACATGATATTTACCTGTATTTTTTTTAATCTTTATTTCACCGTAATTTAGTGGTATCCGACTACCGTCTGCTTTTAGTATATAACCAATTGGTTCAGAAAAGTACAATCCATAGCGTTCATAATTGTCCTCAATATCGTCCTCTCCTGTACGTTCCCCTCTTAGCTTAATTTCTGCCGCTACTCTTTCCATTGTTTCTCTATCATTAAAGAGATGGACGATTCCTTCGCTTTCAATTTCGCTTTCGGCTTTTTGGGTTCCGGGGAGGTGTTTGGCAATGAGACTGATTCTGGTTTCCAGAGTAATTTCACGGTCAATTCCACTCATAGATGGCGAGAGGGTAGCCAATAACACCGATATTTATCTTATCATAAATTTGATGATTTGGCGGTTGAAACCGCAGCTAAACAAACGAAGTACGCCTGCGCGGACTGGGATATCAAGGGAGTCTTCTTGAGATTACCGATGATGCGTGGGAACAAAAACAAACTGATCTTGTTCCGAAAGTTAGCCAGCAATCGCAGATGAACCCACACCATTTTCTGGGAAAGATATTACAATAAATCCCTCTCTATTATTGTCCCATTGCAAGTTGTTTTTAATCTGAGAAATGCACTCACTAACATTCTGTTGGTATAGACTATCTATGCGATCGCAGTGCCATTCAAATATTACCACCCATTGAGGTTGCTCAGTCAAAATTAGCTTGAGAAACTTATCAAAACTTTTGCCTTCCCAATCTGTAACTGAACCATTCACTTCAGATTCTAACAAATCTAATCCTTTCCCTTGCACCGAAAAATTCAGCCATTGCATACTTCCATAAGCGGACGGTAAGCGCTTAATAATATGCGAAGGAATTTCTCGCTCTACTAATTTTATATATTTGCCCCACAGGTAATATTTTTCACCTTGGGGATATTCTACATCACCCCAAGTAAAAGATTCCTGATGACATTCTAAATAATCAAGAGTCTGTCTTGTCGAAAGTAATATTTCAAAACAAGCATCCATAATTTCTCCTTTAGTTAATCAACATCTCTGCAATACCACCAAAATTTTTGTAATCCACATTCCCATCTTTTCTGTTCCCAATTATAGCGGAATTCGTGGATATGGGGGTTGGGATGATCCGAGGGGCGATCGTGATCCGTCCAATCCACTCTACCCCAAGGTACATCATAGCCATTAGCTTTCGGCCAAGTTGATGAGGGAAAGGTTGCTGACTGGCGGTAACAAACATTATCACTTCCATATCTTCTTCCAAGTGTTGTATGGGGTCGTCCTTCTGCGAGTGGATCGGGTAAGGGGATATCCTCTCCATGTATTGTTTGTTGTGCCAGAGAGAATTCTGGTATGTAATACTCGCTGTTGGTTGACAGAACTCTCTCCTTTTAATTATTGACTGTAACATAAAAAAATAGAGTTTCCAGATTTTTAGGCTCATTATTTGCTACAGCCATCACGATCAATCTATCCTGTTGTCGATCGCACTCTCAGATTGCAAAGGACGCTCAATTTCATCAGGATCAAGCATCACTTCATCATCCTCATCCAAGTCGAAATTCTCTGGAACTAATCCATCGAAGCTATTGCGGGTAGGAAGCTCAGGCATATCTCCCAGCATAGCAACTGCTTCAGCAAGTAGATTAAGATTCTCTGGATCTGGGTGTTTTTGTGCCGCGCGCACAGCCAAGATGACGACACGCAATCCTCCCCTTAGCCGATCGACATCACGCGCTAGTCCATACATTGCTTGAAAGTCACGTTCCTCAATAATGCGGTACTGTCCTGTTTTTGTCTGGAGAGTAGCAATGACACCATTGGCGATCGAACTGAGTGCTTCTGCGCCCTGCAAACGAAACTTCTCAAACGATGTCCAATTTGCACCGCTTCGCAACCTAAATTTTTTATTTGTAATCTGCATAGTTTCACCTCTTTACTATATCCTAACGTAAACCCAACGAAAAAACAACGGCTATTGATTTTGATGGGTGGGTGGCCAGAAACCGGGTTTTTGCGACAGACTTCGTTACAGTGAAAAGATTAAGCTGCCGACAACCAATCGTCAACTGACACAGAAAAAATCAAACGATTTTTCTCTATCAATTTCGCTACTTCCCAACAAGAAACAATGCTAACTCCCAAGCCCTGCTGCTGATATTCTTGTATCCATTGACGATATTTTGGAGTCAGTCGTGCATTGTTATCAACCCACCACACCCAAATATGAGTATCAAGAATAATCATTTTAAGCATTCCCAGTCTTCTAATGCCACAGGTTCAGTTGGGTCATCATATCGGCAGACTTTACCCTCTAGGGGATAAGGATTTGAGTCAGGGTGACGGCGGCGAGGAGATTCAAGAATAATTATTTCCACTGCATCGCCCCTCACAAAAGGTAAATTATCTAAAGTGATTTTGCCATTCTCTGCAAAGGTTGTTTCAATACGATGTGCGTTCATAGTATTTCCTAATCCCTAACTCGGTTGCTTTCATTGTAGATCCAAATTATCAGACGGTCAACGCTCGCGGATGATATTGAGGATGCCTTTTCTCCAAATAAGTTTTGATCGCTTTTTTCCGATTTGCCCGTTCTGACAGATCGGGCGTGCTTAACAAACCTCACAAATATTCTAACATACTTCTTGTAAAATCCGACTACTCAAACGCTCATATTCATCCTCTAAAAACCACATTTTAGATGATTTGGCGGTTGAAACCGCAGCTACACAAACCAAGTCCGCCGGCGCGGACTAAGAGATAACAAAATCTAGTAACTTGTCAACTTTTTACTTAGTTGCTATACTGTAGACACTCTGTATATACATCCTGAAAAAAGGTGAATTCCTCAGAGTAATATCATTAGCTGGAGGATTAGGCTATGGTTGGGACGATCGCAAAGTGGGGAAACAGTCTTGCTGTTCGGATTCCACAGCATTTAGCTAAAGAGATTAACTTAGCTGAAGGTTCCCAAGTACAGTTTATATTGATAGATGGTAAGCTAACAATCGAGCCGATAAATCGTCGGCGATATTCCCTAGAGGAGTTGGTTGAAGCGATTACTCCAGAGAATCTTCATAATGAGATTGATAGTGGAGTTTCTGTGGGGAATGAAGTTTGGTGACGCAATCAAATCCCTACATTCCGAGTCGAGGCGATATCGTTTATTTAGACTTTGACCCAACTAAGGGACACGAACAAAAAGGACTTAGACCGGCTTTTGTGCTGTCGCCTCGTGCTTACAATGAGAAAAGCTCCTTAGCTTTATTTATGCCGACTACAAAGCAACAGAAAGGGTATCCTTTTGAAGTTCCTCTACCGACTGGATTGAAAGTTCAAGGAGTAATTCTTGCCGATCAAATCAAGTGTTTAGACTGGAAAGTTCCCGGTGTTCGATTCGTTGAGTCTGTATCCGAAGATGTGATTGAGGAAGTGCAAATCAAAATTGAGCCATTGTTACTGTAAAAGTGGCCAGAAACCGGGTTTTTGCGACAGACTTCGTTACAGTGCAAAGATTTGGGAAAAAACCCGGTTTCTTTGAGTCTACGCGGGTGGCCAGAATTTAACAATTGACTATCCAGTTATTAGATTACCGACTTTTTCCTTAACTTGCTCTACTTCTGAATAGCTATCTCGCTGCAAAAACTCATCTAGCAACTCATAAAAACGATAAAATGCTCGTTCTTCATTGTTAGTATAAAACTCAATTATTCTTGCCCATGAACCTGATGTTGATACTTCATATCGCTTTTGCAACCAGGGTTGAAAATCTCCATAAAATTCCATTTCTTTTTCTGTGGGTTCAACTCCCAACTCGCGTCTCGCCGTTCTATAACCGACTATAAACATAAAAAGATCGCTCGCAGAAGCTCGTCCGATATACATTCCTGGTTTTGCTTTAATTTTCTCCAAAATTTCAAAAAGTCCGCTCATAAAAATCTCCTAGTCAAAGTTTTCTAGCTCTTCCACAACAAACCCATCGCTGGGACAGGAAAAATCCTTCACCCACTCTGTCCTAAACATTCCCTGTGTTGACAGATTATCAAACACTCGTCCTCGAACTTCAACATCGTATTGGCTGACGATAGTTCCAATCTCTCGATAAATCTCCTCATCTGAAAAACTGCTCACTTTCCCTCACACTTTACGTAACGCCGCCCTCTGGGCGGTAAAATCACCG
>NZ_JARFTR010000223.1 GCF_029167235.1 Kamptonema sp. UHCC 0994
GGATGTGCTTTATTCTCCTAAAGGTGTGGCTGGATACAGTAAATCTCAGGCTGAGTCTCTGTTGAGGGCTAGTTTGCCGCCATTGGAGGATGACTCGCGATCGCCTGACTAATTTACTGGGGATTCACTCTAGTTAATTATCCTCCTAAAAGTAAGCCCCGCAGACATAATTATCCTGCCGAGTTTGCTTTTGAGCGATCGCTAATCTTGTTCAGTGGCGATCGCTAGTTCTTTAAACAGTTCCCGGACGCAACGAGCGATTACCCGCTGGCGGGCCAACCGTAGCGGCGTACCCCCTTTTTTGCGAAGTTTCAGATCCGCCGCTGGCGATCGCAACTCCTAATCGTCGCCTTCCCCGTATTTAAACAGCAGCGATACCCGTCGGCTCACAAATCGCGATTACTCGATCTGCTTTAAAGCTTTCAATCTTCGCTTTTAGCTTATTCAAAGTAGAACTTTGGAGTTGGGTTTAAAACCCGCTCAGGTGGATTTTCGTGCAAAAAAAGTTGAGTAATCCCTTTGACGAATGGATCGGTGCTTTTTTCAGTTCGGCTATTAGCTAGAGCGGAAGCTTGTTGAAGATGACAATTGACTCTAGAGAAATTGGGTCAGATTTCTAATTAATCATAGGGATTTAAGCAATACGAAACTACGCCACGCTCTCCTGAAGAACAGAAAAACTATCAAATATTTTTGCAAGATTGGGAACTTTGGAAGCAATCCCATGAAAATTTTATAAAAGTTGAGGGAGAATTCCAGCAACTAGGTATTCGCAACCCTTGGGGGGAAAAAATGCTGCTCGCCGAACAAAAAAATACAAGTTCATCAGAGAAGGAAAAAATCGCAGCAGCTTTTGTATTAAGCGACCAGTTAAGTCGTATAGGAACGGAAGAAGAGTCTTTATTTGTCAAGTCCACCAATTCACTTCTCGCAGTCTTACGAGTTAATGAAGAAATAGCAGAAATCACCAAGAAAAAAGCTGATGAGGATGTAAGTCAATCTACATTTTGGGTGAGTGTTGGTATTATCTTAGGGCCATTGACAGCGATTGTATTAGGACTGGTTTTAAGCAAGACTTTGATCCAATCTATTAGTAGCATTATTAATTTAATTTCTAGCTCTGCTACCCAGATCGCCGCTAGCGTCGAACAGCACGAACGCATTGCCTCTGAACAGGCATCTTCCGTGAGTCAAACCACTAGCACAATGGATGAGTTGAATGCTTCCTCCCGACAAGCAGCAGAACAAGCCGAAGCGGCTGCGGAAGCCGCCCGTCAAGTGGCTCAGCAAATGATATATTTAAGCGAGCAAACGCGCCAAATTGGTAGCATTACTACTATTGTCAGTGAATTAGCTTCTCAAACTAATATGCTGGCTCTAAATGCAGCAGTTGAGGCTGTGAGAGCGGGAGATTCCGGTAAAGGTTTTGGTGTTGTTGCTTCTGAGATTCGCCGACTCGCTGAAGAGAGCAAAAAATCAGCTCAGAATATTAGTAATTTGATTGCTGATATTCAGATGCTTACGGATTCTACTGTGAGGAGAGGAGATAACCAGGCAAGATTTGAAAATATTGTGGTTGCTGTTAATAATATTGTGATGAATTCTCAGCAAATCTCGTTGACTGCTAAACAACAAGCTATAGCTATTCGACAGGTAGTTGCTGCGATGAGTGCTATCAATGTTGGCGCTCAGCAAACGGCAAGTGGTATTAGTCAGACAAAAATTGGTACTCAAAAATTGAAAGAAGCTGCTCAGAATCTTAAGGCTTTGGGTGTTGGGTAGAGACTGAAAATTATAGAGTTGCAGGCGGATACTATTGAGTTTGAATAAAGTTCTATTGTTGAGAGCGATTGTCAAAGTGGAGATCGACAGCGATCGCTATACTCAACTAGCTTACTGAAAATTGAATTTAACTCTAAATCTCTCACCCAGTGCTAAAATATCACCCTAATTGGCTCCTAGTAGGTTAGGGTAGTTTGCTCAGGCTCTAAAACATTCACTTTTTATTACCACAGATGATGAAAAACAACAAGCACATTGCCTCAGTTCTAAATTTTACTGGGATGTCCGTGAGCATTTTGGCTGCGGTGGGAATGTCGGCTTTGGCGATCGCCACACCCGCCTTGTCTAAGTCTGATAGTTTACAACTTGCACAAAATGCACCACCAAGGCGGGGACAGCCTGCTCGCGAGGTAATATTTTATGAAATGGACAGAGACGAGGTGAAAATATGCAAACAAGCAGCTAATGCGTCTAAGAAATGCGAAGTCATTGGTAAGGGATACACTTTCGGCTTGAGAACGGCAAATGACCTCTACGGCCAAGGTAATATCGCTAATGCAGAGGCTCTTTTTCGACAGTTAATTGCGCGATTTCCTAAGCAGGCAGAGGCTTACTATAAGTTAGGGGCAATTCTATCAAGCCAAGATAAGATAGACGATGCGATCGCCCAGTATCGGCAAGCAATTGAACGCAACCCCGAACACGCTAAAGCTCATAACGATTTAGCTGTTGCTTTGGCTAATAAAAGTCAGTTAGATGAGGCAATTACTGTTTGGAGGCAAGCGATTAAAATTAATGCTGACTATGCAGATGCTTTGAATAATTTAGGTATGGCATTGTTGCAGCAAGGACAGAAAGAAAATCAAAAGGAAGCCGTAGCTAATTTGACGAAAGCTAGAGATTTATTCATCAAACAAGGTAAAACTCGGCAAGCTAACCGCATCGATCAGATTTTGCAACAAATCAATCAAGAGGTTAGGGATTCGTAGCCAGGAAATCGGTATTATCTGTAATTTGTAAAACTTGAAGGTGAAAAATTACTCTTTTCTCTTCACCAATTCCCAATTCCCAATTCCCAATTCCCAATTCCCAACTACTCAAATTAATCCCAAATTATGACTATAGTTTTGTACTATGCTCAGCGTTCGCCCTACGCCCGGAAAGTAAGAATTTTGCTGGCTGAGAAAAATTTGCCAGTGGAACTCATCGCCACCGATATTGCTAATAAATCTCCTGAATTTGTCAGTATTTCTCCTATTGGCAAAGTGCCTGTATTAGCCCCTCTTCCTTCTTCCTTCTTCCTTCTTCCCTAGCCCTGAGCATCGTAGCCCCTAACCCCTAGTTATACACCATGTTCAATCGCATTCAATTCAATCCTGCTTACGCTGTCGAATCGATGGCTCCCGATCGCGTGTTTTTTGTCTCCGAAAAAGGTGCTGGTTGGTTGCGCGATCGCCTATACCAAAAATTGGCTAGTCTAATTGATGGCGATCGCGACAGCGATAAAATTATTGATGCTATTCTTTTAGAGTTACTGGCAGACCAAGAATCCGATCCTGAAAATACGGCTTTCTTTCAGGATGCTCTCAATACCAGCATCAAAACCCAATACGCTCTGTTTCAAATGGAGAAACAGGGCTATATTCAGTTAGAAGACAATCCTCTGCCGCCGGATTTAGCCATCTTCTGTCATCATCTAAATATTGCCCCTGCTGATGTGCAGCAGCGATTGCAATCGACCAAAGTAGCCGTTAAATCATTTAGTTCAGTCTCGGCAGCAGAATTTATTACCCTGCTAGAATCTCTGCATATTCAAGTTGCAGAAATAGGGGATATTACCGTAGTTTTAGCGGACAATTATCTAGATCCTAGACTAGAGGAATTTAACCAAAAAGCTTTGCATTCGCAATCTACTTGGATGTTAGTTAAACCACTGGGGATAACTCCTTGGCTTGGCCCCATATTTGCCCCAGAAAAAACAGGTTGCTGGCATTGTTTAGCTAAACGATTGCAAGATAACAACCCCGTAGAAAGTTTTATCGAAAGGCATAAAGACATTCCCCCCATAAATCCTCCCCTGGCTACTCTCAATTCTACTAAACAAACTGCCCTGAGCATGGCAGCTACGGAAGTGTTTAAATGGATTGCCCAAGGAGAGAATCCCAGATTAACTAGCACTCTGGTAAGTTATGATGCGATCGCGCTCCAAACTCAAGATCACATCCTAGTTAAACGTCCCCAATGTCCTACTTGTGGAGAGATGGCTAAGGGATTAGCTAAGAAACCTCGCCCCGTAGTTTTAGGACATCGGAAGAAAAACTTTACAGAGGATGGCGGACACCGTTTTTGTTCTCCAGAAGAAACCCTGAGAAAATATCAACATCATATTAGCCCGATTACGGGAGTTGTGCGCGGATTGAGCAAGATTCAAACTAATGCTCTCAATCATACCTATGTAGCTAAACATCATTTTCTCACAGTTTTTGACGATTTAGAAAACCTACAAAAAAATCTCGGCGGTAGAAGTTCTGGTAAAGGAAAAACCGATGCTCAAGCCAGAGCCAGCGGTTTTTGTGAGGCTATTGAACGGTATTCGGGAGTTTTTCAGGGAGATGAAATCAGGGAGCAAAGTAGTTACAATAAATTAGGCGATCGCGCCATTCATCCCAATGACTGCATGAACTTCAGCGAACAGCAATATCAACAGCGGCAACAATGGAATGCTGAATGTCAAGGTTGGTTTCAAAAAGTTCCCGAACCCTTCGATCCAGACAGAGAAATTGATTGGACACCTGTTTGGTCTTTGACTCACCAAACCTTCAAATATTTGCCCACAGCTTATTGCTATTATGGCTATTCTCCAGGCTATCAACCTGACTGTTGGGCAGACTCTAATGGTTGTGCTGCGGGTAACACCATTGAAGAAGCAATTCTGCAAGGTTTCATGGAATTAGTAGAGCGGGATGCTGTGGCTTTGTGGTGGTACAATCGCCTTCAGAAACCCCAAGTCGATCTAGATAGTTTTGACGATCCTTATTTCCCAAACTTAAGACAATATTATCGAAGCATCAATCGGGATCTGACGATTTTAGACCTGACTAGCGACTTAAATATTCCCACTTTTGCGGCTGTGACTTGGAGGTGCGATCGCGCAGTAGAAGACATTGTAATCGGCTATGGCACTCATTTTGACCCCAAGATTGCTCTCAGTCGCGCTTTAACGGAAGTCAATCAAATTCTACCCAACGTTTTATTTGCTCAAGCTGATGGTAGTACCCAATACCCTGCTTCTCCCGATCCCTTAGCTGTAGAATGGTGGAAAACTGCAACTATTGCTAATCAACCCTATCTGATTCCCGATCCAAATACTACTCCTAAAGTTTGGGCAGATTATCCCGTAATGGCAACTAACGATCTCCTAGAAGATGTCAAGCTTTGTCAACAAATAGTTGAAAACAAAGGCATGGAAATGTTAGTTTTAGACCAAACTCGTCCTGATATTGGACTGCGAGTAGCTAAGGTAATTGTTCCTGGTATGCGGCATATGTGGAAGCGATTAGATGGAGGAAGACTTTATGATATTCCCGTGCAATTGGGTTGGTTGCCAGCACCGCTTTTAGAGGATCAATTGAATCCCGTACCAATGTGGATGTGATCGATGCCGAGTCAAAAAATCTGCTTTCATTGCCTAATTTCTGCTAATTTTACTTGGTCAAGACTTAGATTATGTCCGGTTAAATGACCGTAATTCCTGTAGGGGCGGGTTCGCCGAAATATTTGACACCCATCGAACAATCATAAAAACCCGCCCCCACCCCACGAAAAAATCAACAATTAATTAAATTTAATGGTTATTCAGTGATAGTTATTCGGGATTATTCGTTGGGTGGGGGCGGGTTTATTAAGATTATTGGTGGGTGACATAATTGATCGGCGAACCCGCCCCTACCCTATCCTAATAATATAATGTGAAATAAGACTTTATCTGATATCGTCATGCTACAACAGCGATCGCCAATTCCCCAGACAGAAACGCCTCTGCCGCCGAAGCAGACGTTGCCGACAATGTACGATCTCCCTAGTGAAGATGCGGAGGAACCTGGTTTGCCTGATGAGTTTCATAGTTGGCAACCGCAGTTGCTATCGCGCACGCTAAAATTGCCAGATTATCCGAGCGATCGCATCTTTGTCGGTTCGGATTTAAACTTATACTATGATGTCCATCATTCTCTGTGGCACAAGCGCCCCGATTGGTTTCTAGTTTTGGATGTTTCCCGGTTGTACGAAGAGACAGATTTACGCTCTAGTTATGTGGTTTGGCAAGAAGGTACAAATCCTTTTTTAGTGGTGGAATTGCTGTCACCGGGAACGGAAAAAGAAGATTTGGGGCAGTTTGTAGAAGCAGAAGTAGATGCGATCGAGGAGAATAGTGGACAAGCAACGCCAGAAACACCGCCGAGGAAGTGGGATGTTTACGAGCGGATTTTGCGAGTACCTTATTATGCCGTATTTAGTCGGTATAGCGATCGCCTGCGGATTTTTAAACTCAATGGTGGGCGCTATCAAGAACAAATCTTAGATGCTGACAATCCTCGGTTTTGGATTCCTGAACTCAAATTGGGTTTGGGAGTTTGGCAAGGGGAATTTGAGGGGATTAATCGGCGCTGGTTGCGGTGGTATGATGGTGTGGGAAATTGGGTGCTAACAGATGCGGAATTTGCGATCGCACAGGCGGAACGAGAACGACAAAAGCGGCTAGAATTAGCTGAGAAGTTAAAGTCGCTTTCTCTCGAACAGTTAACAATTTTGGGCATTAGCCCGTCAGATTTGGAATAATTGTCTTATGCTCAACGGATATAAAATTATTGATGCTGATTCCCACGTTTTTGAACCATCTCAAATGTGGGCAAAATATCTCGCCCCTGAATTTAAGCAATTTGCTCCCTCCCCAGATATGAAAATTCAAGGGCAAAAGATTACTAATCAGGTTTCTGAGCAAGTTGAAAAAGAGGGTAACAAGCAGATGATGGAGGCTCACCCTAATTCTTATTTGAAGCGCTTTGATGTGGAATCCCACGTTCAAGCAATGGTAGAAATGGGAGTCGATATAGCATTTGTTTATCCTACTTTTGGACTGTGGTTGTGGTCAATTGATAGTATGGCTCCAGAAGTTGCCGGAGCCTTTACCAGCGCTTACAATCACTGGTTATATGAGGAATTTTGTAGTTACGATCCTGACAGATTGAAAGGTGTGGGAGCGATTAATCTTCATGCCCCGGAAAAGATGGTTGCGGAATTACATCAAGTTGCTGATTTTGGATGGAAAGCGGTATTTTTGCGCCCCAATCCAGTTAAAGGTAGACTTTTAAGCGATGTTGCCTACGAGCCATTTTGGACAGCTTGTGAAGAGTTAGGAATTGCTATTGGCATCCATGAATCCACTCATAGTTTGTTACCAACTACAGGCGCAGATCGATTTCAGACTCGCTTTGCTACTCACGCCTGCTCTCATCCTATGGAACAAATGATGGCACTTTTAGCCCTGATTGAAGGGGGAGTATTAGAGCGTCATCCTTTGTTGAGAGTAGCATTTTTAGAATCGGGTTGCGGTTGGTTGCCCTATTGGTTGTGGAGATTGGATGAAGAGTATCGGAATTTACATTGGGAAGTGAGCCACAATGTTAAGATGCTGCCTTCAGAGTATTTTCGTCGGCAGTGCTTTATTGCTGTTGAGCCGACGGAACCTTATCTGGGTCAAATTATCGATTACATTGGCTCGGATAACTTGATTTTTGGTTCCGACTATCCTCACATGGATCATCAGCCCGATATCGTTGAAAAAACGATCGGGCTGGAAGATAGCTTGTCTAAAGAAACGGTACAAAAGATTATCTGGGATAATCCTCGTCGTTTCTATGGTTTAGATTGATAGTGCATTGACTGAATTTCCAAACATCCCATATTTTCTTATGAGTGTCGAAATTAAACTTAACTTATCAGACGACTTAATAGAGTCGGCGAGACATCTGGGAGAAGCAACCCAAGAAGATGTATCAACTATCCTGCTGAATATTTTAGAGGTGTTATTGCCAACCCTAGAAACTCTAGCAGAGCATAATTTCTATCCGGTAGTAGCTAATCTGGCTGATACCCAAGTAGTGGCTTTAGCCGATGCTAAAATGGATGGGATTTCTAATCAACGACTAAGGGAACTGCAAGAAAAAGGGAAAACTACCGAACTTACCCAAGCAGAAGGGGATGAACTGCTAACGTTAATTTCTATTTATCAACTCGGACAACTGCGTAAATCAGCGGCTTTAGCTGAAGGAGTTAAACGAGGCTTGCTCTCTCCCTTGCATCCATGAGCAACCTTTCTGAAAATTTACGCGCATCAGTTAGACAAAGAGCCGGAAATCGATGCGAATACTGCCACAGTCATCAAGATTATATTATGGGTTGGCTTCAGGTTGACCATATTTATCCTATTGCTAAAGGAGGAGAAGATACGTTAGATAATCTCTGTTTGTCTTGTGAGTTGTGCAATCAATATAAATGGACAAAAACAGAGGAATTAGATCCTGAAAGTGGGATAAAAGTGCAGCTTTTTAATCCTCGTCAACAAAAGTGGCAAGAACATTTTGCTTGGACTGAAGATGGGACAATAATTATGGGGATGACAGCCTGCGGTCGTGCAACAGTCATAGCTTTAAAACTAAATAATAGTTTGGCGGTGACAGTGCGTCGCAATTGGGTTAAAGCTGGTTGGCATCCACCAAGGACATAAATCAATGTATCGTAATTTACATAGGAAAGTGAGCGATCGCGTTAAGATGCTACCATCAGAGTATTTTCGTCGCCAGTGCTTTATTGCCGTTGAGCCGACGGAACCTTATCTGGGTCAAATTATTTATTATATCGGTTCCGATAACTTAATTTTTGGTTCCGACTATCCCCACATGGATCATCAGCCAGATATCATTGAAAAAATGATCGGGCTGGAAGATAGCTTGTCTAAAGAAACGGTAAAAAAGATTGTCTGGGATAATCCCCGTCGCTTCTATGGTTTAAGCTAAAATTTAGAAGGCGGTTTTCGTAACATTTTCGTAATAATTAACATAAAAAAACAAAACCTTATGGTAGAGTAAACAAGTATATACACTAAAGTCGTGCAAAAGACTTAAATATTTGAGGAAATCTCTGATATGCCAATCCCTAGTCATCTGCTCAACCTGTTATCCTCTGGAAATATCACCAACGGATTTTCGGTAGAAAAATTATCGGATGTGTGCTCAGACAATAACATCTTAGCTAAATTGCTTGAAGTCGATCATAATTGTACAAAATCAGACAAGTATTACGATGACGACTATTTTCAGGTACTTATCGTCACCGAGCCAAACAAAGACACAGGTTTTGAAACCACATTACTCACGAAAAAAAAGAAAGAATTCGAGGGAATGGAAGTTTTGGGAGGAGGAACCATCGCAGACAAACTACCTTCTCTAGGGGTAGAACTCGATCCAAAGTTTCTACGCATAAAAGATGACGATGGGAATATCAATTACCAAAATCTGGCTAAATATCCTACGGCACGATTCATGCTGCAATGCCGAAAGTTATCCCAGTTAATTGCTAAAACATGGCTCCCGAAAGACTCCTTTAAAGACGAGTTAGCTGCCACAAAAGCACGGTTAGCCCGGAAATTTTTCTTTGCTGCAAATCTCCAACCTAATAATTTTGACCCTGAACCTAACCAGATTCCAACTGGAAAGGAAACTGAGAACATTATTCAACCCAATAGACTCAGCCAGCAGGGACTACAATTAAGTCTCTTGTTTGGGGGATTAGTATATACACCCTCAGCGCCAGGATCGGACACCTATCTGCGTATTTGCGAACCAATTTTTAGCAATTACGAACTTGTCTATGAATACGCATTGAGAGTATCTTGGGATACTTTCTACGCTACCAGGACAGATTATCCCCAGCCCGGAAATAACCCTGTTCCTCCTTACTATGAAGTAGTTATGTCCTATCCCCCCCGACCAGAGCTAGGTGAATTCACCGTGAAACTTGAGCAAGTCGAAAAGTGGGCAAAGGCCAAAGACAAACATGGAGATTTCCCATTTTATCCTGAAGATATAGCATCGTCAGATAAGGTAGGGTTTGTGCATCCTCCCTATCCTTATATCCCCCTTAGTTGTACCTAATTGATATTGCCATTGCTCGATCGCAATTTACACTTTACAATTTAGCTAAAGTTGAGATTGCGATCGGCAAAATAAATTAAAGTAAACAATCTATTTTTTGCCACTATCCTTAAATTAGCTGACACAAAAAAAATAAAACTATGAATCCTGTAAACTTCCTTCAGGAAATTGATATTACTGGTTTTACTGAAAAAGATATTACGGAAATAATTCAGGAAAACACTAACTCATCAGTTTGTCGAGCCATCAAGAAACTGAACGATCGTAACGATTGTTATCAGTCAATGATTGTAAAAATTCTTGTTAAAGACTATCCTACTCCCTCAGAACTTACCAGATACAAGCAGGAATATGAAATTCTGCGATCGCTCAATTTGCTGAAGGCTGAGGGAGTTATTGAAGCCTATGGCTTACGCCAATACCAAAACAGTTTAGCCATGTTTTTGGAAGATATTGGTGGCAAATCTTTAAAATTTATATTATCGGAGCGGCAGTTTACATTAGAAGAGTTTTTGACTATAGCTATAAAAATAGCGAAAAGTTTAGATGCAATCCATAATGCTAATGTTATTCACAAAGACATTAATCCATCCAACATCATTTACAATTCAGAAACAAAGCAGTTAAAAATAATTGACTTTGGTATTTCCACCAATTTATCTGAAGAAAATCAGGAGGTTTCCAACCCCAATCAATTAGAAGGAACTTTAGCCTATATTGCTCCAGAACAAACCGGGAGAATGAACCGACGCATAGATTATCGGAGTGATTTTTATTCCCTTGGTGCTACCTTATATGAACTATTAACTCGTCAACTACCCTTTGAAAATACCGATCCAATGGAGTTAGTTCATTGCCACATTGCTCAACAGCCTAAAATACCTCAAGAACTGGTTCCTTCAATTCCTTTAACTTTATCCAATATCATCCTCAAATTGTTAGCTAAAACCCCAGAGGAAAGATACCAAAGTGCTTGGGGATTAAAAGCTGATTTGGAAACCTGTCTTGAACAATTACAAACTTTAGGGGAAATTTCCGATTTTTCTTTAGGTAGTCAAGATATTTCCGATAAATTTCACATCCCTCAAAAACTTTATGGCAGGGAAGAACAAGTTAATCAACTGCTGGCTACTTTTGAGCAAGTTAGTCAAGGAAGAAATGAAATATTAATGGTGGGTGGTTATTCAGGAATTGGGAAATCTGCTTTAATCAATGAAATTCATAAACCCATAGTCAGCCAACATGGATACTTTATCAGCGGAAAATTCGATCAACTAAAACGAGATATTCCTTATGCGGTAATTAGTCAAGCTTTTCAGGATTTGATCCGTCAACTCCTCAGCGAACCAGAAGCAAGTTTGCAAACTTGGAAAGCAGAGATTTTAGAAGCAGTAGGATCTAGCGGTCAAGCAATCGTTGATATCATTCCAGAAGTCGAACAAATTATTGGCAAACAACCATTACTGGAATCACTAGGAGCAACTGAATCGCAAAATCGTTTTAACGTATTTTTCAAAAGATTTGTTAATGTTTTTGCTACCAAAGAACATCCTTTAGTAATTTTCTTGGATGATTTACAGTGGGCAGATTTAGCATCTTTAAAGCTAATTGAGCAATTAACAACCGATCCTGATACCCAATATTTATTAACCATTGGTGCATACCGCGATAATGAAGTTAATTCTACTCACCCTTTAATCCAGACTTTAGAGCAAATTCAAAAAGCTAATACTACAATTAATCAAATTTTTCTTCACCCTTTAGCAATTAGAGATATTAATCAGTTAATTGCTGACACCCTCAGTTGTTCAACAGAAACTTCGCAACCTTTAGCAGAATTAATTGCAAACAAAACCGGAGGCAATCCATTTTTCCTAACTCAATTACTCCAGCTATTATATACAGATCATTTACTATCGTTCGATCGCCCCAGAGGTTGCTGGCAATGGGATATTGAGAACATCAACGGAATCGGCATAACTGATAATGTCGTTGACTTAATGGTTCGTAAAATCGCAAAATTAGACGATTCTACCCAAAAAGTTTTAAAACTAGCTGCCTGCATTGGCAATAGATTTGATTTAGAAGTTCTTTCTGTAGTCAATAGTAAATCTTCCCCCGTCACATCTCAAGAACTTCAGCCAGCAATACAGGAAGGTTTGATTATACCTCTAAGTAACGATTACAGAATTCCTTTGCTATGGAGTGAGGAGGAGATTAATAGTGATTCTTCTCAGATATCTTCTTTAATTTCTCAACCTACTCAGTCTATCCCCTATAAATTTTTGCATGACAGAGTTCAGCAAGCCGCTTATGCTCTAATTCCAGAAAATGAAAAGAAAGCAGTTCATCTGCAAGTAGGCAGGCTTTTACTAGAAAACACTCAAGAAAATGAGTTACAAGAAAAACTTTTTGATATTATCAATCACCTGAATGAAGGTGCGGAATTAATTACCGAACAGGCGAGAAAAGATGAATTAATTAAGCTAAATCTTCAAGCCAGCAAAAAAGCCAAAGCATCGACAGCCTACGATCCTGCTCTTAAATACTTAGAGACTGCATTAAAGCTTTTAGTAGCAGATAGCTGGGATTCTCAGTATGAATTGACATTAAAAATTTATTTAGAAACTTTGGATCTCCTATTTTCTAGCACAAAATTTGAGCAAATAGAACAGCTATCGGAAATCATTTTAGGGAAAGCCAAAAATATTCTTGACAAAACAAAAGTATATGAAATCAAAATTCTTTTATATAAAGTAAAGATGGATAATCAAAAATCCACAGATACTTGTCTTGAAGCTTTATCCCTGTTAGGAATAGATGTTGTTCAAGATTCTCAAGCAAGGGGAATGGAAGATAAGGTTCGTGAATCGATTGCATCAATATTAGCAGTAAGAAAAATTGAAGATTTAGAAAACCTGCCGATAATGACTGATGAATACAAACTTGCTGCAATATCAGTTATTCAATCGGTTATAACTACTACATGGACTACAAATTTTCCATTGTGTGTTGAGTTACTCTTAATCGGGATAGATTTGTGTGTAAAATTTGGGAATCCTCCGCAAGCTCCTAGTATCTACATTCATTATGCAGGAATTGCTTTATCTGCTGTAATTGGAGATATTGACTCAGCATATCAGTTGGGCAGACTTTCTATCAAATTATTATCAAAGTTCAACGTCCCTAAACTTCAAGCCTCTGTAATGCACTTATATTATGGATGGATATGGCACTGGAAAAAACTTCTCAATGAAGAACTTGCCCAGCAAGAATTAATGTATGGTATTCAGAAAGGTGTAGATAATGGAGATAATGAGTACCCTTGCTATGACGCTATGGATATTTGCCTGATTAATTTTTTTGGAGGATATGAGTTAGAAATAGTCGAACAAGAATATATAAAATATACTATTTTTATTGAAAAATTAAAACAAGAATATTCTCTGAATTATATCAAGATTTGCCAGAGAATTGCACACAATTTAGTTCAAGGATACAATGAATACTGTTTAGCTGTTGGCGACTCTCAAGAAGAAGAAAATATATTGTTGACTAATTGGAGTAATAATGCCTGGTTACTGTTCATTGCTCATTTGAATAAAACAATTACATATTATTTGTTCAAGGATTATAAAAAAGCCTTTAATAACACAATTGAAGCCAATAAATATGTTTTACCAGTTAAAACATTTTTGTTGGAACCGCAGCACTCTTTTTATTTTTCTTTGGTGTTACTTGCTTGTTACAACAATAGCGAACCAGAGCAACAGCAAAACCTACTCAAACAAGTAGAAAGCAATCAGGAAAATATGAATACATGGGCTAAGCAATGCCCAGAGAATTTCCTGCATAAATTTACTTTAATAGAAGCGGAAAAAGCCCGCGTTTTAGGTCAAAACTGGGAAGCACAAGAATTTTATGAAGAAGCTATTAAAGGGGCTAAGAAATATAAATTTATCCATGAAGAAGCCCTAGCCTACGAACGCGCCGCAGAATTCTATCTATCACTAGGTAGAGAAGAAATCGGTCAATTATATCTCAGAAATGCCCATTATTGCTACACCCAATGGGGAGCCAAAGCCAAAGTTACAGCCTTAGAAACAGAATATCCCCAGTTGCGAGTACGTATCACCAATAGAACAGAAACTAACCGCACCAGTACCACTTCTACTGGTAGCAATGGAGAAGTCCTAGACTTAACAACCGTCATCAAAGCCTCCCAAGCTCTCGCCGGAGAAATTGTGCTAGAAAAATTACTAGCCAAACTAATGCAGTTTGCCATTGAAAATGCCGGCGCTCAAAAAGGATATCTGATTTTAGTCAATAACAATAAATTAACCATTGAAGCCGCTAGAGAAGTAGGCAAAGATGAAGTCACAGTCTTGCAATCCCAGTCAGTAGAAACCACTGACCTACTCCCCCAAGGAATTATTAACTATGCCATGAGAACCCAAGAAGATTTGGTACTAAGTGATGCCACCCACCAAGGACTTTTTATCAACGAACCTTATATCGTTGAAAATCAACCAAAGTCAGTTCTCTGCGCTCCCATCATCAATCAAGGCAAACTAATCGGACTACTTTACCTAGAAAATAATCTCACTACCGATGCCTTTACTACTGACCGCTTAGAACTACTCAGAGTTCTGTCATCCCAAGCAGCAATTTCCATTGAAAATGCCCTCCTCTACCAAACCTTAGAGCAAAAAGTTGAAGAACGGACTGCCCAATTAGCCCAGGCTAATACAGAGATTGTAAAACTAAACGATCGCCTCAAAGAAGATAATCTGCGAATGAGTACCGAACTAGATATTACTCGCGAATTACAACAAATGATTCTGCCCAAAGAGTCGGAATTGCAACAAATTCCGGGTCTGGATATTGCCGGATTCATGGAACCAGCTACAGAAGTCGGCGGCGACTACTACGACGTGCTCAATCAAGATGGACGGATTAAAATCGGCATCGGCGATGTCACCGGTCACGGACTAGAAAGCGGTGTGGTAATGATTATGGCGCAAACAGCCGTGCGAGCATTATTAGCGAATAATGAAACAGACCCAGTGCGCTTTTTAAGTGCCGTCAACCAGACAATTTACGGTAACGTCCAGCGGATGAATGCTGATAAAATGCTGTCTTTAGCTTTACTAGACTATCAGGATGGGACTGTACGCATCAGCGGACAACATGAGGAAGTAATTTTAATCCGTGCGGATGGTAGTCTAGAACTAATTGATACAATGGATTTAGGTTTTCCAATTGGCCTGGAATCAGATGTTGCTGATTTTATCAATGAATTAGAAATAGTGTTAAATCCTGGGGATGGAATTGTCCTATATACAGATGGCATCACTGAGGCAGAAAATCTTGATGGGGAACTATATGGACTAGAAAGATTGTGTGACGTAGTTCGCCAGAATTATAATTTGTCAGCGACAGAGATGCAGCAAAATATTATTGCAGATGTTCGGCGTTATATTGGCACTCAAGAGGTTTTTGATGATATTACTTTGCTAGTCTTGAAACAGAAATAAGTCAATGTGTGTCATTGCGAGGAACGAAGCAATCGCAAGGCTTTGGGATTGCTTCGTTCCTCGCAATGACAGCATTTCACATGAACAAATATACCCAGCGATTGAAATCGCGGCTACACGAACAAAGTCCGCCTACGCGGACTGTAGAATTCAACCCGCGCACCATCCTGGTTTTGTCTGTGTAGCCGCTTTACTAAATCGGCAAACGATTAATATCTTTATTCGAGCCAATCACCACCATTGCACATCCCTTTTTCAGACGCTCCGTTGGCTGCGGATTAATCTCAAACTTATTAGCATGGCTAACCGCGATTAGATTCAAACCATAATTACGGCGAAGTTCCAAATCAGCGATCGTTTTCCCATCAAACTTTTCAGGAACAAGCATCTCCACAATACTATGATCCGGATCGAGATCGAAGCGTTCTAAAATACTTGGTTTCGTCAGAATTCGCGCCAAAGCACAACCCATTTCTCGTTCGGGAAAAACCACATGATCTGCGCCAACTTTCCTTAACAGTTTTAGGTGAGTTTCCGAAGAAGCTTTTGCCACTACATGAGCAACCCCTCCTTCCTTAAGATTCAGAGTTGTCGTAATACTTTCTGCCAAGTAATTCCCAATCGCCACAATCACCGTATCAAACTCAAAAATCCCCGCTTCTTTCAGTGCAGTAGGATCGGTTGAGTCTAATTCTACAGCATGAGCCGCAATTTGATCGCTCAAAATCTGCGTTACTTTCTTTTCATCCGTATCAACACCTAGCACTTCATAGCCCAAACTATGCAGCGTCTCACAGACAGCGCGACCAAAGCGGCCTAATCCAATCACAGCAAATTGCTTATTTTCTGTCCGCAAACTGCGGAAAAAGTTTAAAGACGACAGATTCACACCGATATTCAGCGCTTGAACTCTTACTTTTCAGGTTTCAGCAGAGAAAGCGCAGCCTCCTACGAATTTTTGCTAGCTAATAAAAAATTGTCCGGGTCAAAACCCACATTATAGATTATCAAAAACCAGACTATCCCACCAATAAATTTTCCTCCGGGAATTTGAAATTACAGGGTTTAGGATCTCCCAAAATCGCTCCCATCAGTAGCAATACGCCCACCCTACCAATGTACATCGTCATAATCACAACCAGTTTGCTGAATACTGAAAGTTTAGCCGTAATCCCAGTCGAGAGGCCAACAGTTGCAAAAGCAGACACCGCCTCAAACAAAGCTGGCATAAATTCTAACTCAGGATTTGCCAACTCAATTAATATTGTAGCCGTCATCACCACTACCAGAGAACCAAACACTACACCAACAGTTTTTAAAATCAACGCTTGGGGGATTTGGCGCTGATAGCACTGTACTTCTTCTTTCCCTTCTAACACAGCTTCAGTACAGCTAAATAATAGCCTAAAAGTTGTGGTTTTAATCCCGCCACCCGTACTACCAGGACTAGCACCAATAAACATAAGCAGCACTGTCAGAAATAAGGCAGGCTGAGTCATTTTGCCAATATCAATTGTATTAAATCCAGCAGTACGGGGAGTAACAGATTGAAACCAAGCCGCCATCACTTTTTGACCTAAATTGAGAGAACCTAAAGTGGCAGGATTGTTAAATTCTAGCAAGAAAAATGCCAAAGTTCCAAAAATTAGAAGGGCTAGAGTTGTACTCGTAACAACCTTGAAATTCAGAGGAAAAATAATACAAGCATGACTTTTAGAAAGGCGATCCCGCGTCCACAAGTACATTTCCATAATTACCTGATAGCCAATGCCACCGAAGATAATTAAGATAGTAATCACAAAATTGACCAAGGGTGAGTCAACATAGCCCATTAAACTATCGGAATAGAGACTAAAACCAGCATTATTAAAGGCATTAATGCTGTGAAACACTGACGACCATAACCCCTGATAAAACCCAAATTTTGGCACGAATACTAGCAACAGTAAAAAAACTCCCGTCAATTCAAATAAAACCGTTGTTGCCAGAATTGACTTCACCAATTGCACCACGCCAGCCAAGCCGGATTTATCCAGAGATTGTTGCAGGGCAACTTTGTCTTTTAAACCAAACTTGCGACCTAATAATAGCAGCAAGAAAGTAGTTGCTGTCATGTAGCCTAAACCACCTATTTGTACCAAGGCAACCAGACAAAATTGCCCCCAAAAAGAATAATATTTTCCTACATCAACAACTGACAAGCCAGTAACGCACACAGCAGAGGTTGAAGTAAACAAAGCCGTTACAGGATCGCTCCATGTCCCGTCACTGGTCGAAAAAGGCATTGCCAACAAGATAGCACCTGCGACAATGACAGCGATAAACCCAAGGCAAATAGTTCGCGAGACAGTCATTAGAAATTACTAATTGATAGTTGGTCATTTGTCAATAGGTTTTAGTCTAGACAAATAACAGGGAAGAAATGACAAAAGTTAGGAAACAGTAGACAATGGACAATGGAAACCTTTTAATAGCTTACAACGGTGTGATGACTTCAACACTTTACCAGCAAATCCAGCAATTTTACGACGCTTCCAGCGGTCTGTGGGAACAGGTTTGGGGCGAACATATGCACCACGGCTATTATGGGCCGGAGGGCAATCTAAAAAAAGAACGCCGCCAAGCACAGATTGACTTGATTGAGGAACTTTTAATTTGGGCCTCTGTCTCCTCATCTTCCCATATCCTCGATGTGGGTTGTGGTATTGGTGGCAGTTCTCTCTATTTGGCTGAAAAGTTTAATGCTACTGTTACTGGCATTACTTTAAGCCCTGTACAAGCAAATAGGGCGGCGGAAAGGGCTAAAATAGCAGGACTAGAAACTCGCGCTAATTTTCAGGTAGCAGATGCTTTGAATTTGCCTTTTGCTGACGATTCCTTTGACTTAGTATGGTCGCTGGAAAGTGGCGAACATATGCCAAATAAGATTAAATTTTTGCAAGAATGCTATCGCGTGCTTAAGCCTGGTGGAACTTTGATGATGGCTACTTGGTGTCACCGCCCGCTTACAGAAAATGCAGGACAGCTAACAGATAAAGAAAGAAAACAGCTAGCAGAAATTTACCGAGTGTATGCTTTGCCTTACGTGATTTCGCTGCCAGAGTACGAAGCAATTGCCGAAAATTTATCTTTCACAAATATTCGTACAGCAGATTGGTCAACGGCCGTTGCTCCCTTCTGGGATGTAGTAATTGATTCAACTTTTAACCCTTTGGTTCTTGTCAATTTATTGCTTTCGGGTTGGTCAACTATTCAAGGAGCTCTTTCTTTAGGTTTAATGCGCGATGGTTATCAGCAAGGATTGATTAAATTTGGTTTGCTTTGCGGTAATAAGTAATAAGTAATTGGTAATTGGTAATTGGTAATTGCTAATTAGGGAAAAAGCCTCCCCCGCTCCCCTGCTCCCCCGCTCCCCCTCTCTTTCCCTAGTCCCTAGCCCCTAGCCCCTAGCCCCTTCTTTAGTCCCTTTTTTGGTAAATAGATGTTAAATCCCCTAAATCACTTAACTAAATTCCGTAATGACTCACTAGGTAATCTCAAACTGGGTAAATGGACAATTCAATCCAAGCTACAAGCGTTGCTAGTAGGAGTTAGCCTCGGTTCTGTAGTGATAGTTAGTGGGATTGGTTGGTATCAAACACAAGCCACCCTCAGAAGCAAAATTGCCGAACAACTTCAAGGTATTAGCATCACCAAAGCCGAGCAATTTGAGTCCTACTTTGAAAATTTGAACAATCAAGTGGGGATGCTGGCAGCAGACGGCAACGTAGTTAAAGCGATGGTAGAGTTGAATGCAGGATATCGCATCTTGGAAAGTAACCTGATTCCCTCTGAATGGGATAAAGCTTTAGATACTTACTACACCGAAAAATTTTTTCCTCGGTTGCAAAAAAATCTATCCCCGGAGGCAATAAACCCCAGTGTTTATATTCCCACCGGACAAGCGGCTCGCTATCTCCAGTATCACTACATTGCTGCTAATCCCAATCCAGTCGGCGAAAAAAACAAACTGCTCGATGCTGGTGATGGCAGCGATTACAGCAAAGCTCATGCCAAATATCAACAATTCTTAGCAGAAATTATCCAAAGATTCGGTTATTACGATTTATTTTTGATTAACCATAAAACCGGGGATATCATCTATTCCTATTTTAAAGAGACAGATTTTGCCACCAGTAGGCTACAGGGTTTTTACTACCAGAGTTCCTTAGCAGATTTAGTGCAAAAAGTTCAGTCAAATCCGACCAAAGGTAACATTCAGGTGGCTGATTTCAAACCTTATCGCCCCTCTTATAACGCGCCCGCTGCTTTCGTGGCAACACCAATTTATAGTGGTTTAAACATGATTGGCATCTTGGCAGTACAAATTCCCACTAACAAAATTGATCAGGCAATTAGCCGGAATAATAATTGGGAAAGCAGCGGTTTACAGAAAACAGGAGAAGCTTATTTAGTCGGGCCAGATTCCTTAATGCGTTCCACATCCCGTTTTTGGGTTGAAGATGCCAAAAAATATCAAAACATTGTTAGTAATACGGGGACTGACAAAAGAACTCTCGAACTAATGGAGAACTTCAAAACTACCATTGGCCTACAGAAAATTGACTCGACCGCCGCCCAAGCCGCCTTAGAAGGAAAACAAGGAATGATGGTAAATAGTAACTATCGGGGCGTAGAGGTATTGAGTGCTTACTCCCCTTTAAAATTGAACGGATTAAATTGGGCAATTTTGGCAGAAATGGAAGTGGGAGAAGCTTATAGCCCACTTTACAAATTACAGGTAATTTTGCTAATTGCGGCAGCGCTTTTCCTACTAGGAACGGCATTTTTAGCGGCAATTGCAGCGAAGATTTTTACCACTCCCCTGCGTCGCTTGACGGAAAATGCCATACAACTTAGTGCTGGGAAATTAGATGTGGAAGTTGAGGTAAAATCCCAAGACGAATTTGGAGAATTGGCAACAGAGTTTAAAGAGGTGGCGAACAAATTACGCCAAACTGAAGAGGAACTGCAAATTAAGGATCGGGAGAATAGTATTCTGTTGAATAATATCCTACCTAATGCGATCGCCGAACGCAGGAAACAAGGAGAGGAGTCCATTGCCGATAGCCTCAAGCAAGTAACCATCCTCAATGTTCATCTGGCGGGGATTTCTGACCTCAACAAACGCCTGTCAGCGCCAAAAATGACAGAATTGCTTACCGAGCTATTTGATGACTTTGATTCAGCAGCAGAACGCTACGGGTTGGAACGACTGAACTCTGCGACAGCAAGCTATATGGCAGTATGCGGGCTCACCCAAGCCAGATTTGACCACAGCCAGCGAACGGTTGATTTTGCCCTAGTCATGTTAGACATCATCCAGCGTCTGAATGTTAATTATAATTCTCCCTTAGCTTTACGCATCAGCATTCATGCAGGTTCCGTCACCGCAGGGATAGTAGGAACAGAGAGATTTGGCTACAAGATTTGGGGAGAAACAGCGTATATAGCCAGCAGTCTCCAGAACCAAGCTAATTTGAACTATATTTTACTAACTCAAAGTGTCTACGAACGGATTGCAGATAGCTACACTTTCATCAAAAACCCAGTCGCGAAAATTCAAGGTTTTCCAGAAGTAGAAACCTGGACGCTGGTAACTACTAGAAAGTTAGTTCTGAGTCAGGTGGAGTTAGTTCAATCATCCTTTGAAAAAGTAAAATCCATTGCCGATAAGGTTGCCGAACTTTTCTACCAACGACTGTTTGAAATAGACCCTTCTCTACGTCCTTTATTTAAAGGGGAGATAAAAGAACAGGAACGTAAGCTAATGGCTACCCTTGCACTTGCAGTGGAGGGTTTGCGTCGGCCAGGTAAGATTATCCTAGCCGTTCAGGATTTGGGTCGCCGTCATGCGGGCTATGGAGTTAAGGCTGAATACTACGATATTGTCGGCGAAGTTTTGCTGTGGACTTTAGCGCAAGGATTGGGTGTAGAATTTACTATGCCAGTCCGAAAAGCATGGGAAGAAGCTTACGCATTCCTAAGCGAAATTATGAAAGAAGCAGCAGCAGAACTTGAGTTAGAAAAAATCGGTGTTTGAAGGAGGCAGGAGGCGCGAGCCTGAAGGAAAATGCAATAATAGTAGGACTTACGTAACTGTCACAATATAGGGTTAAATTTTAAGTATGTAGTTGCGCTTCAGCGCTCTTTCATGGCCTAAGAGCGCTGAAGCGCAACTACATACCTAAGTCCTGTTCTTCCTTCTTCCTTCTTCCTTCTTCCTTCTCCTTCTTCCTTCTTCCTTCTTTTTATTGTTTGCAAAAAAACACTCATGGATAAATCACTTTTGGGATGGTTATTGCTTTTAGGTCTAGGATTCCCATTATTAAGTATCCTGCTTGGTGAAGCAGTTTCAAGATTGGAAAGACAGCAGCACCCCTTAGCAATTGGTCTGCGTCAATTGCGCGAGTATGTGTTACCTCCCCTAGCTGTAATTTTGATAATGCGACAGGTTTTAAGCATCACTAACCAAAATTCCTGGGCCCGTTTTTTAGAAACGTTAACTTGGGTTGCCGTTATTGTGGCGGGACTCTCTTTAATCAACGCCTTGTTAACAACAAAAAAGCAATCAATCAAAGGGCAAATTCATGTACCTAACCTGTTCTTTCAGATAGCTAGGGGTGTAGTGATTTTAGCTATTGGCTATCACATTATTGATGGAGTTTGGGAGATAAGTTTGAGTGGCTTTGGTGAAACTGTGGGGTTAGCGACCGCAGTAATTGCCCTAGCACTGCAAGATACCCTCAGTAATCTGGTATCAGGATTATTACTGCTATTTGCCAAACCGTTTAGAGCGGGTGATTGGATTGAGATAGACGAAAAACAGGGACGGGTACTTGAGCAAAATTGGTGGTCGGTGACGATAGTAACTTCTGAGTGGAAATTAAATATTCCCAATGGGGTTTTGTCCCAGGCAAGTATTATTAATTACGGTCAGGGAGCAATTTGGAAAAGTATTTCCACCTCATTTTCCTATGACGATTCTCCTAATGAAGTGATTCTAGCATTAAATAGCTTGATGGAGGGTATAGATGCAATCGAAGACAAAGATTCTGCTGTGGTTAGTTCATACAAAGATGACCGTATCACCTACGAACTTTCTTATAAAGTAATGCCTGAAGAAGATGATGTTGTTTCTGCGGAAATCAAATCCCGACTTTACTATCTAACCAAACGTTATGGCTTTACTATGCCTTATCCGATTAAAGTTCAGTATGCCATCAATGCTCAACAAGGAATACCAAGCCGGATTCCCCAAGTATTAGAAAACCGCCAGCAGGAAGTGGTAACTTATTTGCGATCGCTGTCTTATTTCTCGACGCTTAATGATAATGACATTGAGAAACTGGCCCAAAGCGCTACATTTAAAGCCTATGGTAAGGGCGAGTTAATTATTCAAGAAGGCAAAGAAGACGAGGGAATTTATATTATTTTGAAGGGTACAGCACACGCTTACCTCAAAGATGAGAAAGGCAATCGCCAGATAGTAGATCAGCTTGAAATTAACGAAGCATTTGGTGAAATGGCAATCTTTCCAGGAGAGGTCAGTCCGGTTACGGCGGTTGCTGATGAGGATGTTGAGGTTGTGGTGATAACCGCAGATGCAATTATCCAAGCGATCGAGTCTAATAACAAATTCGCCTCTGAGATTCTTCAGTATATTGAAGAACGGAAAAAGATGGTTCGACTTGCCAAAGGAATCAAAGATGGGGCGAGTCCATTAATTAGTAAAAACAATCGGCGGGTGCAAGTAGGATGATGAAGATAACTAAAGCAAAGGTTTACAGAATTTGCTTATTTTTGAGCGGCATGATTTTATTATTGACTGCTTGCGCTCAATCGTCAACAACTTCAAAGGCAAAGATTGACAATGAAGCTAGTAGAGAAAAGAGATCGAAAGAAATCTTAGGTATTCAGCGAATCGAGAGTAAATTAATTCAATCTCCCTCAACCCAAAACTTAACTAAACAGGGTATTGTGCTACCGGGGGTAAATCCTCTGGAATTGGATGGAACACTGGTAATATCGGGATCTCCGGTAGTTTTGCCGATTAGTCAGGCTATTGCTCAAGATTTTATTCAAAATGGCTACCCTAACAAAATTGCGCTCTCTAGTATTAATAATGAAGTTAGTTTCAAGCTATTTTGTGAGCAGAAAAAGGTAGATATTATCAATGTAGTTCGGCCGATTAACAGTGAGGAGTTAGCCGCCTGTGCTAAGTCAGGTATTGAACCCATAGGCTTTCCTATTGCGATTGATGCCGTGACTATTGTAGTTAGTTCTCAGAATACATTTGTCCCAAACAGTCTGACGCGCAATGAATTGGCAAAGGTATTCACTGTTGAAAAGTGGTCAGAGGTGAATCCTAAATGGCCAACGGAAGTGATTAAACGCATTATCCCCGCTGAGGTTAGTGCGGGAGGCTCGGTTGATTTGTTTGCTCAAGCTATCTTTAAGGGGAACGTCAACCAACTTATTAATGCTCCCAATACGATATCTTATGACTTTGTAGAGCAGTTGCATTCAGAAGCTTTAATTAATCCCTACATGATTGGTTTTTTAGAGTATGGTTCCTATAAACAAAACCGCGACAAGCTGAAGGCGATTGCTATTGATACAGTAGACCCTTTCCTGCCAGCATATCCGATCGCTCGTCCGTTGTATATTTATGTAGATGCCAAAGCAATTCGGCAACGACCAGAAGTAGAAGGATTTGTTAATTATTACTTGACATCTGTGAGTGAAGAAGTATCTAATCTTGGTTATTTCCCAGTTAAACCAATCGTATTGGATGAGTCAAAAACTAAGTTTTTACAGGTGAAGAGTAATAAATAGTTTACGCTCTCCTCTGCCTCCGGCCTCCTGCCTTCTTCCCTAGCCCCTAGCCCCTAGCCCCTAACCCCTAACCGACGAAAGCGGTTGCTATATCTCTCCCTGAATTTATTTTTTTAGCCGGAAGGCCTAGCACAAAGTCCGTATCAAGAATTAGACACTCTAACACGGACACTACTATACTATGCGTTTTTACACCTCAATCCTTCTCTCAAGCCTGTTATTAATTGGTACAGCAGTTCGCGGTCAAAGCTTTGAACCAGTTTCATCTTCATCTTCCGACAGCAAAGCTGTCCCAGAATTACTAGCAGCTCAAGCAGATAATTACACAGTTCAAGCAAATAACGATAATGATGTCTCGCCTGAGCGAGGTAGTGGGCGATGAAGCCAATAAAAATCGAGAATTTAGTATCAAACGACCCAAAATTGCTGAATTCTTGTATTAACCATTTTAGTCGATCTTGTGCGTAAGTCCTATTTTTTTTAGTGTGACTCCCAGTTAGTTCCCGGATGGGCTAACTGGGAGTTTGTATTAGTAGGTATAAACTCTGACGCAAAACCAGTCATGTATAATTTCCTCCGAGTTATTCTATTTGCGACTCTACTCTCTGGAGTAATTATTCCCTCCCAAAAACTTGAGAATCATTCAATATCTGAGCAACTATTGCAGACTTCCCAAAAGATGCTCTTAGCTCAAGAAGCCAGTGGCGGAACCTGCGGGGATACTCCTACTCAGGGTTGCGGTCGCCGGGACAGTTCAGCTCACAAAGTTTAATTTTCAAAGTAATTTTCAAAAGCCTTAGCTCTGAAACTATGACCCCCCACTTTCATAAATAATCCTCCAATCTAAAAAATTGGAGGAAATTTGTTTTTTTGGGGAAAAATCCTCTTCATTATACCATTTCCCCAACTTCATATTTCCGCAGATTCTCCGCCAACAACAACATTACGAATTCGGAGACTAGGGCCGCCGCAACCAACAGGTAAACCACCTTGTCCACCCTTACCACAACCGCCGGATTCGTCCCAATAAAAATCATCGCCGATCCCTTCAATGTCGGCTAAAGTTGTAAATACATTCCCAGAAAGTGTGACATCACGCACGGGTTCAGCTAACTCGCCATTGCGAATCATCCAAGCTTCTCCAGCACTGAAGGTAAACATTTCACCGTTAGTCATTCCCCCTAACCAATTACGAGCATAAACTCCTTCTTGGATATCCGTAAATAATTCTGGAACTGGTGTTTTCCCTGACTCAATCCAGGTATTTGTCATGCGAACGATGGGAGGAAAATGGTAATTTAAACACCGAGCATTACCTGTAACTTCTTCCCCTAATTTGCCTGCGGTTTCACGGGAATGGAGACGACCAACTAATACGCCATCTTTGATTAATTGAGTAGTAGTTGCTGGTGTGCCTTCATCATCGTAGAAATAGCTTCCTCGGTGGCCGGGAGGGGCTGCACCATCAAATATTTGTAACTCGTCGGGGCCAAATTTGCGGCCGAGAGTCATTACTTCTAAGATGTCAGGATTTTCGTAGGCCATATCTGCTTCCGAGAGGTGTCCGAAGGCTTCGTGAACGAATAATCCGCTCAGAATTGGGTCAATGACGACGGTGTAAATGTTGCCGTTGACGGGGGGTAAGGCGAGGGAGTCTACGGCTCTTTGAGCGGCACTACGAACTTGATCGTCTAAGTTTGTCAGGTCTTCGTAGGCTTTGCGGGAGCCTGTGGTTTCGCGACCGGTTTGGACGGTTTCGCCGTTACGGGCGGTGGCGGCGAAGCGCATTTCCATGTCAGCCCAGGCTTGTTCGAGGAGAGTGCCTTCGGAGGTGGCGATGATGATGCGTTGGGTGCTGTCGCTATAACGAACGGAGATGGTGGCGATGTGGGGATCGACGCTGCGGAGGATTTCACCGTAGCGATCGCAAAGTCCTTTTTTCTGGGCTAGGGGTACGTGGCGGGGATCTGTGCCCGTGAGGGGAAGGATGCAGGTATCTTGAATGGAGGGGATGGGGGCGAGGTTGGTTTCTTCGCAACCGATGAGTATGGCGGCCGCGATCGCTTCTTCGATTCTGGCTGCGAGGCCGGCAAGTTGGTTGAAGCTGGCGAAACCCCAGCCGCCTTTGTGACAGACTCTCACTTGTCCGCCGATGGAGATGCCTTCGCTGAGGGTTTCGATTTTGTCGCCTCGTAGTAGGATGTCGGTTCCTTCGGCTTCTTCTAGTCGGATGGCGAGGTAATCGACTTGGCGCGAGTAGCGGGCCATTAAGTCGGTGAGGAGGTTTTTGGAGTCGGTGAAGGAGATAGGCATTTGGCGGCGGGTGTGCAATGTTAGTTAATTTTAGGCTTTATTTTGGCGTTTGATACTTTTAGACTTAAAGCCTGGCGAATATAATTCGCGGCTACAAAAACGAAGTCCGCCTACGCGGACTGAATACAGAGCAAGGATTTTGAAACCCGCGCAGGCGGGTTTAGTCTGTGTAGACGCGGTTTCAACCGCCCAGTTTCTTTTGCGTAATTATAGCACATCATCAATCTTTGGGCAATCCTAAATCTGGTAAGTTTTTCACTATTTTAACCGTTTCTAAACTAACTGTAATCACTTGTTTAATTAGCCTGACAATATATTCTTCATCATCAAGGCGATTGGGGTCATTAGTAATACCGCTACGTTTATCTGTACTAACTTGATATTGGTCGATAATCCAATCTAAAGCGGAACGGTTGCCTAAGCGATATTCAAAGACTTCTGTGGGAATCCCTGTGAGGGTAAGAAAGTCGTTATATTTGATTTCTGTTTTATCTTTGGAAAGTCGCATTTTTTCTACTTGCCAATCAATGGGAAGGTCTTTATTTTCTATGTGTTTTAGGCGATATTCTGGCTGTTGTTCGTAGTTAATATGGATTTCTGCGAGTCGTTTTCCTGCTGTTACAAAGGGTTGAAATTGGGGTGCAAAGGGAATGCGGGGAAGTTCTCGTTTGAGGTTGGCGGCGTAGCGTTCTCGGTAGTCGGGATGATGGAGAAGTGAGTATGTGTAATGAAAGATATCCCATTTGGTAATTGTGGAATCTTGGTAGTGAGTGCGATATTGTTCTAATGCCCAATCTGTGATATTTTCTTTGCGGTTGGTTCCGTCTTCGTCGTAGGTGTAGAAGGGGAAACATTGATATGCAGTACCACCACCGATAAAACTTAGATTAACAATTTTATCGCTAATAGTTGATGTGAATGGTTTTTCGGAACCAATCCCATTAAAACAAATCACTAAATTTTCAGCTTCCGTCTCTGAATTGGGGAATATAGAAGGAAATACATAAACTTCTTCATTTAAAATTCTATCAAAAAACAAAAATAAACAAGTAAAAGGACGGTATAGAGAAGTTCTAATTTTAGCTGGGGAAAAATCGGCTAATTTTCCTCTTTGTAAATCTAGTTTTAAATCTCGACTCCAATTTATCTGCGTATCATCATAACTCACAAAGTCATCAACCTTAACTGAATTATCTTTTTTCTGAGTCCATTTAATTACCTGCGCGTTGTAATTATTAATTATTTTTTCAATGTTGACTGAAACCTCATCAAATTTAAAATTATATGCCCAAACATCACGAGAAGTTACTACTCCTCGACTGTATATTTTAAACAAACAATCACTTACATTTCCCTTAGCTGACTTTGTTTCTTGGCTTCCTAATGCAATAAACGTCTCAAAATCATCTTCTAAACCGACCGTTAGCCAAATATGATTTTTATCCGGCTTAATTTCTTGCCATTCTACATTCCCAATATGCTCAATTTTTTCTAAATAAGTTAACTTTTCTTCTTTTCTCCAAAACTCATCCATTCTGGCATAGTAGATTTGTGTGTTTTTCATAAATTATCCCTAAATTCCTCAAACAAAGCCTTATTTATAGACATCTCCTCTTGCCCCAATCGTGTAAATTTCAATTTCATCAGAATCAAAATCGACACTAAAAACGATTCTAAACTTACCAATACGCAGTCGATAAAAGCCTTCCCAATTTCCCCTCATATTTTTAATGTCAAGTTCCATAAAGGGAATAATCTCTTGTTCTTCAACCAAAGTCAGGAGTTCATTTAGTTTCTCCCTAATTCTACCAGCATCTTCAAGAGTTGCCTTTTCTAAAAACTTCATCGCGTCCTTACGGAATTTTATGACCATGTTTCACCCACTCTGTCATATCAACTGATTCTTGATTTTCATAGTCTGAGGGTGAACCAAACATTACATCTAGTTCCTCTTGTTCTTTCTCACTTACATAGGGAATCAAGGCCTGTGAGAGTAACAGCCTTTCTTCCCGCAAAACTTCCCGTACACTCTCTTTAATTAAAGCTTTAAGTTCCTGGATTTCCATTAATATTCTCCTTCTCTTAAATTAATGAGTAATAACTTTATCAGCAACTACTGTTAAAGGTTGGGGAAGTTGTCTTCCTTGTTGCTGATATTCTTCAATTAAAAGCTCTAAAACTTCTTCTCCATGCTTTAGTGCTTCTGCGTAGGTTTCTCCGTGAGTATGGGAGTATGGGCCAAACTCAGGCAAACTAACTACATATTTCTGATCTTCCTCTGACCATTGGATAAAAATACTATAACAGTGATTCATACTTATTGTTCCTCATTCTCTTTTCGATCAGAAACTTTTACGATGTCTAACGAATATATTAACACTCACACCCACCTGAATACCAAATACATTATGGGTTGTACCTGACAGCTTAGGATTCTTGCGAACATTTCCCCCCAAGTCAAACACATAAATCTTATCAAACTCTTTTTCTAGTTCTTGTCTCATACCGTCAAAAGCTAAGGCCTCAATAAAACTATTATTAGTCACAAAGGCGATAATTCCTTCTTCGGCAATTCTATCACTCGCCCACCGAATCGCTTTTACATAAGTATCCGATAAAGCATTTTTATTCGTCGCCTTTGATGCTTTAGCATAAGTCGCCGCAACCACATCATCTATTCCCGTTTTATCTTTGGTTGTATATCGCCGATTTTTATTATTATCATTCTCATTCAACTGCCCAACATTATAAGGCGGATTGCCAATCACCACAAAAATATTTGATTGTCTTTGCCTTTCAACCCGCTTCATATTTTCAGGGCTAAATAAATTTAACTGCTGAATAGCTTGATCCTCAAAAGTATCAACCAAACAAATCCCCTCAAAAGATTTATATTCCCCAGCTTGCTCAAAGTATTCATGCTCAATATTCATCGAAGCAATGTAATAAGGCAACAACATCACCTCATTACAGTGTAACTCATGTTCAAACTTATAAGGCAATGCTGATTTTTGAATCTCGGCAATTTCTCGCATTACCCGAATGATAAAATTTCCCGTTCCCACAAACGGGTCAAGAATATGCACACCTTTATCAACTAATGACTTACCAAACTCTTTCTGCAAAATCTCCTCAACACTTTTGACCATAAAATTAACAATCGGTTGAGGAGTATAAACAATCCCGTGAGTATCAGCAATCTTTACTGAAAAACCTTGAAAGAACTTCTCATAAATTCGATTGAGAAAATCCTGTTTTTGAGCATAATCATCAATAGTTGCAGCCGTTTCCTCAATCGCCCCATAAAACCGATCTAACTTGCTCAAAAAATGGCTACGACTAAAAGCCTTAGAAGTTAAAGCATTAATTACCTTCTCAATTTCTACGGCAATAATATTACGTTGAGCAAAATCAGGATTATTAAACACGCTGCGAAAAATGCGCTCAGTTAATAAATGCTGAATCAACATTTCCTCAACGGCTTTATCTGAAAGATTGGGATTAATTGACTGACGACAAAGTAGCAGAAAATCGGCAAAAGCATCAATAAATCTTTTATTTTTTTTCTCCTGATCGCGGATCAATTCTAACAGTGCAGTAGCGTGTTCCTTAACCCGGTCGCCAAATTCCTCAACGGCTTTTTCCCATTGTTCAATTGCTGGTGGCCGATAGTCAAAAAGTTGGCGCACGACATCTACCAACGCCTGCGGCTTAGAAATATCCTCATCCAGAACTAGCTTACCATCCTGATAGAGAATAGCGCGATCGGGTTGCTGAAAAATAATATTATCTTTGGGATAACCAACAGCAAACTTTTTCTGAACTTCCTTCTTTAAGTCGTCATCGCTATCTTTTGCTTCCCAATAAGCCCGCGCTAAATTATAATCATCTACTAAAGCCCCATCCATCCGAATTGGCTGTTTTTTGGCTCGCTTAATTGCATATTGTGGTACTAAAGTCCATTGAAATTGGCGACCACAGGATTCAAGTAACTGCTGAAAAGCTGTTTGTACAGCCCCTTCATGTTTAACTCCCAATTTAGCATATTGTTCTAAAGCTTCGTAATAGACTCTGATCGGCTTATTGGTTGGCTTGAGGCTGAGATTTGGCATATACAATCTAATGTTTAAGTCAATAATAATTTCATCCCATTATGCCTAACTATAGCAAGCCTCAACGATCGGCAGTTATCGGGCCTCGTAACGCCGCCCTCTGGGCGGTCGAAAAACC
>NZ_JARFTR010000290.1 GCF_029167235.1 Kamptonema sp. UHCC 0994
TACAATCCCGTCCCCGAATACTATTCGTTAGCTACTTACTGGATATCGACCTATTTCTAGTACCCAGAAGTATTAGGGGATTACTTCGTTCCGATTACACATTAGTTGAGTCTTTAGCTGTGATGCTCTCCACCGGGTGTACGGGCGGTGCTTATAAGTCGGGGAAAGAACCGCTTATGCCCTAGCCTTGCCTTTTGGCTTGGTGTTTATCAAGTCTTTACCGTACTTTTTCAGCGGGTTTATTCTTGATTCAGTCAGTTACACCATTCAATGCTAACGATGGTTCAGACACATCTTTGCTTTCGCTACGCATGGACTCTTGCTTGGCGTTTTACCTGGGTTGACTCCCGATAGTTCCGCCTTTTATCCCCGCTTTAACTTATTAGTTGCTACCTAATAAACTAGGGGATATGCTTTCACTCCTGCACTTGGAGGGAAGGACTTACCGCACGGCGGTTCACCTTCAAATGTAATCAGTTATCACCAACTGCCTGAGCAGCTAGGCTAACCGTCCCGTAAGGGTTTGATCCTTACTTTAGGTTAAACGAATCGCACCTTTCCAAGTATGACGGTGAGGGGCCGGGAAGACAGGGAGTAACGAGCCCTCCTTAACTCACAGAATCGGTCACTGTCACCCAGCTTGCGATCGACCACATCATCCCAAACTTCGCTACTCTCTGTAAAGTTTTGTAACAATAATCGATATTTTGCATAAAAGTAGCAGGTTGAGGCAGAGAAATAGGTAGAGGGTTCTGGGTGTTGCAGCAGTTGTGGTGCGGTAAGGTGCTTGGGTGTGAAACAAGGCATTGGAGCAAACAGAGAGGAAAAAGTGTGGAACGGATCTCGATTTTGAACTTGATAGTGTGGTTGGCAGTGTTGGGTACTGCTTCGGTATCAGTTTTGGCACAAGGGCGAGTTCCCTTGACAAACCAACAGATATTGCAGGAACGATCGCTTTATCAGGTTGCTCAACAGCCAAAATCTCAACTTATCACTTGGAGGGAATTTGTAGAACGGGGTGGCAGGCGTTTTGTCAATTACGATTACGACCTACCGCCCGAGTTTAGAAATGGCTATGTTTACATCAATCCAGGAGCCGATAATACTACAGCTTATATCCTCAAACAAGGTTTATCTAGCTATCCACCAATCAAAAGTGGAATAGGAGAAATTGATTATGCTGTGGCAGATAGGTATGTAAACTCTGGCAAAGCAATCAGATTTTATTGGGGAGGGGGTGCTGTTTCTTCTCGACTTCATGGAAAAGATACTGAAGTTAGATTTTTGGAGCAACCAGGCACAGGATGCTTAAGGCTTAGTTGTTTGGTAGCCCCTTTTATGACTAATCAGCAAATCAGTCGCATTCTGCACTCTGAAAGAGCGATAAAACAAAAAAACTGAGGTAAATATGAAAGCGCGATCGATTTTTGGCTTGATAACGAGTTGGGCAATTTTAGGTGCTGCTTTCTGTTTCTTAGAATGAGCAGCCAAAGCTGAAACTAAGACAGCCGAATCTGGGAATGTGAAAGCATCCGTGTCATTTGAACCCATTAGCAGACTTTGTTCGCAAAACCCGCAACTGAGATTGCTCCGGGGCGGTCAAACAGTTTTCAATCAAAACATACCGACAAAAGAAGTGGGCTATTGTCGGTTATCTGACCTTCAAGTTCGGGACTTAGATAAAGACAACGAACCGGAAATCATATTAGATATATATTCTGGCGGTGCTCACTGCTGTACGTCATTTCTGATTTACCGCTACGATAATGCAACTCAAAAATATACGGCGATCGTTCATTATTGGGGAAACGGTCGCGGTCCGAAAATTGAGGATTTAGATAAAGATGGGAATGTAGAATTTGTCACTCACGACGATCGCTTTTCATATAAATTTTCATCTTATGCCGGCTCTCGTTATCCCTTGCAAATTTGGCAGTACCGTCAGGGAAAAATGATAGATGCTACGCGGCGCTATCCGCAACAAGTTAAAAACCATGCTTATCAACTATGGCAAGAGTACACCAAAACTAAAAATCATTTTGAGGGAGGTAAAGCTATCTTAGCTGCTTATTTGGCTGATAAATATTCCTTGGATGAAGGTGAAGATGGATGGAGGCGGGTGCAGGAAGTTTACCAAGAGAGCGATCGCAGTAAATTTTTTACTGAACTGCGAAAGTTTCTGGGAGAGACTGGTTACATTCGTTAGAAATAGATTTAATGGGTAAGGTTAACTGTTTTACAATCAGGAGAAAGAACTGATGAAAGGGCGATCGATATTTCATTTGATGTTAAGTTTGGTGTTTCTCGCGATCGGCACTCCTGTGGTTTTAGCTCAAGGGCGATCTGCCTCTGCAAGCGAACCTAGTGTTTGCAACCAACCTCAAACCACGGCTCAAATAAACAATTGTGCGGCGGCTCTTTATCGAGAATCAGATCGCCGACTCAATGAAGCCTACAAGCAAGTAATATCGAAGCTGAACCGGCGCGAGCGGGAAAAATTGATTGACGAACAATTAGCTTGGATTCAGCGCCGCGATGCTAGTTGTAAAGACCAATTCAGAATAGATGCTACGAGTAGTGCCTATTCCGGTGCTCGCGATGCTTGTCTTGCTAGCGAGACAGACAAACGTACAGCGGAATTAGAGAAATTTTTACAGAAATAAAGGAGCAAGAGCGATGGGAAAGTTAAACAGTTTAACTAAATTTGTTACCTTACTAATCGGCACAATTGTCATTGTTGCGGTTTGGGTAACAGCAGTCAATGCTCAAGCCCAACTCACCGAAAACTCGAAATTAGCACTAAATGGCATCGGGCCGATCCGAGTCGGGATGACAGTTGATGAAGCATCGCAGGCGGCGGGAGTGAGATTGGTGAAAGGTTATGCACCTCCACCTCCACATGGAGAGTTTTGTTCCTATTTTAAGCCACAGGTCGGGCTACAAGGAATTGGCTTTATGGTGACAAAAGGTCGCATCGTCAGAGTCGATATTAGCAACGAACGGGTTAGCACAATTAAAGGAGCCAAAATTGGAGATACTGAAGAGAAGATATTTTCTTTATATCCAGGGCAAATTAGAGTTATCAAAAATCCGCTCAGCGGTAGAGGAAATAACTTGACATTTGTGCCGCGAGATACGGTGGATAGCAACTATCGTTTGATTTTTGAGACAGGGATTGAGAGGCGTGTTAAACGTTTCAGGTCTGGGCAACTTCCTCAAGTGGAGTATATAGAAGGCTGTTCTTAATACGATCGGTCAAGTGAATGAATTAGAAGTATTGAATACGGACATAGAGGAGGAATAGCACTCAATGCGAAAGTTAAACAGTTTACCCAAATTTGTCACCTTATTAATTGGCACAATGGTCATTTTTGCAGTTTGGGTAACAGCAGTCAACGCTCAATCTCAACTCACCGAAAACTCGAAATTAGCACTAAATGGCATCGGCCCGATTCGAGTCGGAATGACAGTCGATGAAGCCTCACAATCTGCTGGGATTAAATTAACTAGAAGGGGGAGTGGCGGTCGGGACGAGTATCAGTGTTCCTACGTTGAACCTAAAGGAGAACCCAAAGGAATTGCCTTTATGGTAACAAAGGGTCGTATTGCCAGAGTAGACATTAGCGGCGATCGCATTACTACAATCAAAGGAGCCAGAATCGGGGACACTGAAGAACGAATTTTCTCTTTATATCCGGGGCAAATTCAAGCAACTAGACATCCTTACCAGGGACGCTCACCTTACAATGGAAAATATCTAACTTTCGTGCCTAAAGATGCGGCTGACAAAAACTACCGCATTATTTTTGAAACTGCCAATAATCGGGTGATGAGATTCCGTTCTGGTAAACTTCCTGAAGTTGAGGCGATTGAAGGCTGCTCTTAATACAGCAAGTAATTTGTGTTTGCGATATCAACTACAAAGGAGACAAAAAAGATGATGAAAAAAGGTAAAGGATTGTTGAGCGTCGTAGCAACATTGGTGATTTTAGGAGTAGGCTGTTTAGCCGAATCAAAGCACAGCCTCGGATTAGCAATGAAAACCCAAAGCTTACTAGCAGCAGGAACTCCCAGTGAGTTGAAAATAGCTCAAGGACAAAATCAATGTCCAAGAGGCCCTAGCGTGGCTCCAGCTAAAGAAACTAGAAAAATTAGAGAGGAAAAATTCGGGTTCTCATTTGATATTCCAACTAACTATCAAACTGAAAAAAGGCAGGATGATACTCTGATGATAAGTTTATACAACCCTGCTGATATTAAATTATTAGAATGTGGCAAAAAGAATCGGTTACGTGGCTACGGTCATCAAACTTTACCTGTGTGGGTAAGGGTACAACCAGCCACACCTGAAACTCGCCTTCTTCCTGAACTTAGTTCAACTACTCTGAGATTAGAAAATATTAGAGAGACAACAATTGCTAAGCAAAAAGCTTTCGTTTATATTAAAAAGTCTAGTATGACAGGAAAAACAGATGCAGATAACGTAGAAACTACTTTGTCAGCTAATTTTTTTACCCCTGACAAGCAAAACCTAGTTACTATTTCTACTTTTAACTATGGAGACAAAATTAGTGCTGTGGAAGAGAAAGTATTTAACACAGTGGTTTCATCATTTGCTTTTGTGAGATAATTGGATACAAAAAAAGGAAACATTATGAAAAAGCGATCGCTTGTTAGTTTAATAGTAAGTTGTGCAGTATTGGCGACTGGTTCTCTATCAGTTTATGCACAGTCTCAACGATATCCTACAAATGTAGAGATTCAGAGAATTATTAGAGAATTTCAACAACGAGCGTCCTCGCCAGCTTACTCAAGAGAATGTTGCGGTGGAACGGAAGCGGATACACGCACAGCAGCTCAAAGACAGCCACTAGAATCTTTTGTTAAAGTTTGGTCGCGAGTAGATCTAACAGTTGCACCTTTTCTGGGTTGGTGGGTCAATAATGATGGATACATAGGCGTTTATCCATCAAATGTCATGGGTCGCGTGTGCGTCATTGACGCTTCTCCTGGACCAAGCTACAAATTTAGTATAGGCTCCATTGACAAGCAACATATTCGTCTCACCGGAGAGTTAGCTGGTAGGGTACTAATTAACCAGAAAAATCCAAGTGGCAATGTTTTCTTGTTGGTCGCTTTTGTCGATCGTGATAATGTAGCAAGAGCTAAACCAGGCTCTGATATTTATACATCTCCACTACTCCCTCAAGACCCTACAAAATTAGGTAAAGCTAACCCGCAAGAAAATTCTAAGATTGTTAGAGAATTCAAGGCGGCTGGGTGTACTGCTTCTATACGCTGAGTCAAATAAAGGTTGCAACAATCAATAATCGAAATGAGGATATAGTTTATGAAATGGATCTCGCTTTTTAACTTCACAATAAACTTGATAATTCTAGGCACTTGCTCTTTACCCGTTTTTGCACAAGTGCAATCTGAGCGATATCCAACTGATGCAGAAATACAAAGACTAATTGTGGAATTCCGCCGGGATATACCTAGGTTCCGTGCTTCACCCGACCTTGGAGGTGATTACCTTAAACATCCAAGACAAAAACAACTATTTGACCAAGTAAAGTTATTTGAAAGAGCTTGGTCACAAGTAGATCCAGCTATCGCACCTTTCCTAGGTAGTTGGAATGCTGGAGCACCTGATTGGAGCATTTATCCATCTACTACCAAAGGTCGCGTTTGCGTCATTTTCAATCAGCCCAGCCGTGGCGGTACACCCAGCAATAGTTATTTTAGTTTAGGCTCTGTATCTAACGGTCAACTCAGAATTAAAGGTGAAAGTTTTACCGGTGAAAGTTCTAGGATTTTCATCAGGGAAAGTAATTACTTAGGAGTAATGAGTGTTATCAACAATAGACCAGGTATCTCTGCTTATGTTTGGAGAACTCCACTAACGAATTTTATTCAGCCATCTATTACAGATCCGCAGAAGAGTTCGAGGATGCTTCAACAATTTAATGAGGCTGGTTGTACTACTTCCCTACCAAACAGACGGTAAATTTATACTTCTGAAATAATCAAACAACAAGAAAATGAGGATAATTTTGATGAAAGCTCGATTGCCAATCACCATTACAATTAGTTTAGGTATTTTAGCTGCTACATCGTTACCCATTATTGCCCAATCTGTCCGATTCCCAACAGATGCAGAACTGCAAGAATTAATCGAGAAATTCCGCCGTTTTGCTGCTTCCCCCCCCGGTGGAGGTCGTGGATTGTATAGCACAGATCGGCGCACTCGCGTTCAGATTCAGCAGTTAACATCCTTTGTCAAAGCTTGGTCGCAAATCGATCCAGCAACAGCACCTTTTCTAGGTAAGTGGACGGCATGGGAAGAAACAAAAAGTATTTATCCATCAAGTGTTAAAGGTCGCGTTTGCATTATTGACGGTTTTATTCCCAATGAAAATAACATAGGATTTAGCTTCGATCAAGGAACTGTATCTAACGGTAGGATCAAAACTGACAGCTACATACTCATCCATCAAGGAAATTATTTGGGAGGCGTATTTGTCTACAACAATGAACCCGGTATCAATGAATACGCTTGGCCAAAACCCCTGACAAATCCTGCTTCATTAATGGGGAGCGTTCCCCCAGCTAAGAGAAACCAGTTGCTTCAACAGTTTAAAGAAGCTGGCTGTACAGCTTCTTTGCCCAAAAGACAGTAAAATTATAGCGCTCGAATAATTCAAACAAGGAGAGTATTTATGAAAGGTCGATCCCAACTCAGTTTAATAGCAAGCTTGGCAATTTTGGGGGTTGGAGCATTAACTATAAATCCGCTTGCAATGGCGGAACCGGCATCTATCTTCAGACCGCTGATTCGGGATATTCAAGCTCAACTCCCTAGAGGTATGGTGATGCGATTGCCTGCTGTTATTCCCAACCCGCCAAGTGGCATACCTGGATATCGCCCAACAATAATACCTTCTAACGCTCCAGAAGGTGGATATTTTGCCATTGTATTAGTTACATCTAATTGCCCAGAAACACGTCTTGTAGCCGTATGCGATACGGGACGTATTTTTGTTGAAAGACGTAATTCAAATACCAACCAGAGGCTTCGTGAAAATCAGCAACAAGGGAGTTCAATTAGCCTCAAAACAGGAGTTCGTGGCTTCTATCGTTCTTATATTCAGCCTACCCGAGGAAAAATGCACGAAATTATATGGGAACAAGACGGCATGATTTTCGGAGTCATGTCTCGCTCGATGTCTCAAGAGCAAGTAATCAATGTTGCTATTTCGATGGCGAACGAACTTCCCATTAAGGCTAAAAACTAAAAATAAGGAGAGGATAGATGAAATGTCGATCGCTTTTGGGAATGATAATGAGCTTGGCAATCTTAGGTATTGCCTCAGCATCGGTTATGGCTCAATCTAAACAGGTGATACAAAGTCTTTCTAATCAAAAACAACTTTATGGGCAAGCACGCTCTTCGAGGCAAGTAGCTGTATTGTTTCGCCCCCTTTTACCCAAACTGCAACGGGAAACTAAAGTTCCGATTCTGCTACCGAGCGAGTTAGAGTTTTTTTCACAGCTAGGGCAGAGCATTTATGTAGAAGGTCGGGGTGAAACAAACGGCTATAAAATCCAGTTAGGTAGGGTTCCAAACTGTCAAGGCGTAACAGCTTGCTTCTTTGGTTATTTCGAGGCAAAGCGAGGCGGCATACGCAATCCTAATGCTGACAAAGAAGTACGTTTAACAAAAGGTATAACTGGATATTTCGTTGAAATGCCACGTCGCGTATCAGCAATCGAGTGGATGTATAAAGGAGTATTATACACTATGCAACTAAAAACGGATGAATCCACTATAATTCAGATAGCCAATTCAGCGATAGAGGCTGATTGACAAAAATCTCAGATTCAAAGTGTTAGGTACGAGGCAGCAAAACTTATGAAAAACAAATCTCTATTGAGTTTAATGGTAACTTTGATAATTGTCGGAGTCGGAGTATGTGCATCAATACCTGCAATTGCTGAACCAGATCCTGTATTCAAACCCATTATCGGCGAAATCAAAAAAAAACTTCCCAGCAATTTAGTCTTTCGGCTGCCCAGTCGTTTACCTGGAACTATTACCAATAAAATGTCTCCTCAATTAACATTTGATATCAACAGCGAGCGGGCTTATCTTGCCCTAGAAGACAAAGACTGTCCTCCACGCTTTAGTAGGGGAGGAAGAGGTACAAGAGGATATAATCTAGTTTGCTTGCGTTTCTCAGTTGCCTCAAGTACCCTTGCATCGAAATATTATCAAGAGGATAGACAGCGGGGTTCGGGAGCAGATGCTATTGAACTATCTAGAAACCAGATTGGCTACCATTATCAAGGTACTGATTGGAATACGGTGTCATGGGTTCAAGACAATAATTATTTTAAAATATACTCTGGCACTGTTCGGCGCAATGAATTAATTGAGGTTGCTCGTTCGATGGTCGCTAATTCTCAGGTGATAAATGGGCGATAGCAAAATGTTACTCAACAGCCCAAGTCTCAGCTTATAACTTGGAGAGAATTTGTAGAACAAGGTGGAGGACGTGAAATCCGTACTGATTACGACTTACCTGAAGAATTTAGGAATGGTTTCGTTTACTTTAATTATAAACTTAGTGCGATTCAAGCCTATATTTTTAAGAGCGGTTTATCTAGCTACCCACCTCTAAATGGTGGAATAGAGTCAATTGACGCTGCTCTAGGAGAGAAGTATGTAAAATCTGGCCAAGCAATTAAGTTTTACTGGAATTTAGGTAACTCTGGTTTAAAATATGCAAATGACACTCAAGTTAGATTCTCAGAGAAAGGAACTGGTCGTTTTGGAAGTACCTATCTAACAGCTCCTTTTATGACTAACGAGCAAATCAGCCGCATTCTACGTTCAAAAAGACGGATTCCACAAAAAAAAGAGGTAAAATCATGAAAATGCGATCGTCCATAATCATCACCATCATCACAGCAATTCTAGCCGCCAGCATCCCAGCAGTTTTCGCCCAGCGACAGCCGTCAGCAAACGAAATTTACATCGATAAAGATTGCCGCCGACACCTGAGCGATTTGGATTAGTGCCGCAAACTTGAGATGGCCTTGAGCCGAGATCCTTGCGAATCCGGCAATAGAGGCTGAAAAGCCTTTCCAGCTCTAGGTTTCACCTTAAGTGGCTTTTCTCAAGGTGAGGTTGAGCTTTGTAAGAACTGCCACAAAAAGGGCAGAAGCGAAACTTCATAGAAGATATTGGCTCATCGCAGCTAGGACAGCGACTTATCAGTTGAGTCCCACACAGGCAGCAAAACTGAGCACGAACATGAATCCACATAGGGTCGGGTGTCGTTCCCGGCATCCAACATGAGGGGCAGAATTTCAAAGCAGTTGTTGTGGCGACAGGTATGCCCTTACTCAAAGCATCAAGATACTCAAAAGGGACTTGCAAGGCCAGGGCAAGACCTTTTAGCGTCTTTTGGTTGACTCTTTTCGTCAGACCGCGCTCAATTTTGCCTAAACTTTGCAGATGAATCCCAGCAATTTGAGAGACTTCCTGTTGACTGAGTCGGAGCTGTTGACGGACGCGCAGCACGTAACTGGCTAAAGACTCGTTAAGGGAAGGAAGTGCAGTCTGTGCTATCATCGCTCCTAAAATATAATTTAATTAGTGGTCAATCGCCCCTAAGTGGTTGAACTTAAATTGTCAATTATTAATCCCCGTTAAAGTAATTGTCTGTCTCACTAGCTACAGTTGCGACTCAATTTTTAGAGCGACATGGTTTAGCCAAAAGTACCATTCGCTCTTATGAAGGAACCTTGATACCCTTTCTCCAAGAGTATGGGAGAATTCCTCTAGAAATTATCGACCGTAAAACGGTTTGTGAATATCTCAATAGCTTAGAAAATCTGGCCTATACAACTCATCACAGACACCAAGCTATTATTCAAGCTTTATTTAACTTCGCTCTCGAACAAGGCTATATCAAAACCAATCCCATTGCTCGATTGCGACGACGAAAACCGGATCCAGAAAAAGGCGAACATCAGAGCGATGAAACCATCCGCTATTTAACGAATCAACAAATCAAACTGTTGTATCAAGTCATAGCCACGGATAGGCGGATGAACGCTCTAGTAAGACTTTTGCATCGAAGTGGAGCGAGAATAGGAGAAGTTTTAGCACTCAACGTAACTGATATAGACTGGCAGAACCAGAAATTTTATGTACTAGGAAAAGGAAATAAAGCTCGATGGTGCTTCTACAGTCAAGATGCCGCTGAAGCTCTACAGAATTATCGGCAATTTGAGCGACCGAATACTACAATTACAGCTTTGTTTACAGCGCAGCATCAGTTTACCGATGAAATCACAAGGCTTAGCTATAGGACTGTCCATAAGCACTGGGCTTTATTAATCAGTTCTGTTCCAGAACTAGCGGGAACTCGGTTACACGATTTACGCCATACATTCGCCACAGAAAGAGTGGGTTTAATGGGAATAGAAGAATTGAGAGCTTTGATGGGACATACTAACATTCAAACTACCTTACGCTATCAGAAAGTGACTTCGGCCCGCGCCGAGTACATTGCCAAGGAAGCCCTTAATTCTTTAATGCAAAGCGAGAGTTAAGCGAGGAAATCGAGGGGTTTTGTATAGCCCAAGGGGGTACTCAGACGTAGTATGATTTGTACTCTGCCTCTGGCGACTAAGTTTTGTTGCTCTCCTGCCCCCGAAAACACAGCTTTATGACGTTAATAGACCGTACAGCTTACCCAAGATTTAAACAATATCCCTCTGCTAAAGAACTCGCTGAACTTTATACTCCAACGCCAGAAGAGCTGAAATTTGTAAAATCCCGTGTTCGTAGCCATGAAGGCTTACTTTGCTTCCTCGTCATGCTGAAATCGTTTCAGAGGCTAGGGTATTTTACTCCTCTAGAAAATATTCCCTTCGCTATTATTAAGCATCTTCGGGCAACTTTAAAATTACAGGATTGGGTGAAAGCGATTTCTAGTGAGCGCCAACAGCGCAATTATCAACAAGCTATCCGAAAATATTTAGGAGTCAAACCTTATGATAAAGTCGCCCAAAAGTTAGTAGCTATTACAGTCAAGACTGCTGCCGAAGTCAAGGACCATCCCGCTGATTTAATTAATATTGCTATTGAAGAGTTAGTGAAAGAACGGTATGAATTACCCACTTTCAAAGCCCTTGACCGTTTAGTAAGTCATGTCCGCTCCATTACCAACCATCGATTGTTCCAACGAGTTTCTCAAGGATTATTGAAGGAGGAAAAAGTTTATTTAGATCAGCTCTTGTTAGGAGAGACGACCGAATCAATAGCCACCTTGAATTTACTAAAATCTCCACCCAAAAGTGCCAAGCTTACCCATATTAAACAGCTTCAAAGTAAGTTTAACCAGTTGATGACTTTAGGGGATGCTAAGCGCCTCTTGTCTAGTCTTGTGCCAGCTAAAGTGAAATATTTAGCCACACACGCTAGAGCTCTAGATATATCCGAATTCCAGGATATCAAACGTTGTAAACGCCATACATTACTATTGTGCTTGCTATATGAAGCTCAGGTCAAAACCCGCGATCATTTGGTGTCCATGTTTCTCAAGCGTCTTCTAAAGATTCAAAACAACGCCAAAGAAAGATTAAAAGAATTACGAGAGAAGCATTTAACACAAACCTCAGAACTGCTGGGAATGTTCGCAGAAGTTTTAACAGTCTCGAAAGACACTCAAGATAATTTAACGGCTTTAGGTGAGCAAGTTTTGTCTATTTTGAACGAAAATGGGGGGCCCGCATTCCTGCTACTGAGGTATGAAGAGATTGCTGCTTACAACACCAACAACCATTTGCCCTTAATGTGGCGATTTTATTCTCCCAGCCGTAAAGGATTATTTAGTTTAGTAAGTTGTCTTGATATTCATTCAACTTCTGCCGATGAATCCGTGATTGATGCCTTGAAATTTATCTTAGAGAATGAAGGGAAGCGGGGCAAATATTTACCTTTCAATATCAACTTAGGTTTTATTAATAAAAACTGGCGAAGTCTAGTTATTAAAGAAGTTGAAGGAACTCAGGTTTTAGTTCGACAACAGTTAGAGATCTGTGTATTTTCTTACTTAGCCAATGAATTAAAAACGGGTGATGCTTGTGTGGTAGGTTCAGAAAGCTATGCTGATTTCCGGGAACAATTGCTGACTTTACCGGAATGTGAACCCCTAGTCGAGGAGTATTGTTCGCAACTCGGCTTCCCTGCTAATCCAGAAGCTTTTGTTGAGTATTTACGTTCGTGTTTAGCACTTTTAGCAACTCAAGTGGATGTGATTTGTGCCGACGGAAAGCAATTCACCATTAATCAAGACGGCGAACCCGTATTAAAACGCTTAAAATCTCCTCCTGAACCTAAAGAAGTCCAGCAACTAGAGGAGCAAATTCGCTCTTTGATGCCTGAACGTAGCGTTTTAGATATTCTTTGCAATGTTGAGCATTGGCTGAATTGGACAAAGCATTTTGGTCCCCTGTCAGGGAATGAACCTAAGTTCAAGCTGTCAGCAGAACGCTACATTTTCACAGCTTTTGGTTATGGATGCAATCTGGGACCTAATCAAACAGCACGCCATTCTAGGGGGGTAGTTACCTCCCACATGATTTCCTATACTAATCGTCGCCATATCAGCACACCCAAAATTGAGGCGGCGATTCGGGATACGATCAATGCTTTCAACCGTTTCAGCTTACCCTCTCTTTGGGGAACGGGAAAAAAAGCTGCTGCGGATGGTAGTAAGTTTGAAATTTATGAAAACAACTTACATAGCGAATACCACATTCGCTATGGTGGATATGGGGGAATTGCTTATCATCATGTTTCTGATAAATATATTGCTTTATTTACTCATTTTATTACTTGTGGTGTTTGGGAAGCTGTGTATATTTTAGATGGACTATTAAAAAATATTTCTGATATTCAACCCGATACTTTATATGCCGACAGTCAAGGGCAATCAGGTCCTGTGTTTGCCCTTTCTTACCTTTTAGGTATTAAATTGATGCCCCGGATTCGGAATTGGAAAGAGCTGAGTTTTCTACGTCCTTGTGAATCAGCTACTTACAAGTACATTGACCCTTTGTTTAAGGAGGTCGCTAACTGGAATTTAATTCAGCTCCACTGGTACGACATGATGCGAGTGGTTTTGTCAATTAAAGCGGGGAAAGTTATGCCTTCTACGCTCTTACGTAAGTTGAACAGCTATAGTAAGAAAAACCGTCTTTATCAAGCCTTTTTAGAATTAGGGAAAGTTGTGCGAACCCTGTTTTTATTAGAATATATTTCCAACGCTGGGATGCGCTCTGAAATTAATGCTATTACAAATATTGTAGAGAAGTATCATCACTTTCTTGATTGGATATTTTTCGGCAAGGATGGTGTAATTACTGAAAATGATCCAATCGAGCAAGAAAAGCGATTAAAGTACCTTGAATTGGTATCCAGCGCCATTATCCTACACAATACTGTGGATATATCGTTAGCTATTCAGACCTTAACAGCACAAGGCTATCAAGTTAATCACCACTTTGTAGCTGCTTTAAGTCCCTATCTCACTCGACATATCAAGCGCTATGGCGATTATGTGGTGAATCTACAAAATATTCCCCAACCTTTTGAAGGGGCCATTCTTCTTCCTCCTGAAATCTTTGAAACCTAGTGCTGGAAAGGCTTTTCAGCCTCTATTGCCGGATTTGCAAGGATCTCGGCTCAAGGCCGAGATGGGGTGCTGGCGTTTTGATTCAAATAACCCAGTCTCTACCGGACTTTTCTTAACTTTTTTTACCTCATCTTTACCTCATGTCCTCGGAAAGCCGTTATCTCAACTTTACTGCGAAGAATGTTCCTCAATTTTGGGAACAGGCTATCTCTCTGCCACTTGATATTAGTGAAACTTGAACAGAGTAAAGCTTAGGTAAAAGTTTCAGCTATCAGATTCATCTGTGCAGTCAATCTCAAATATCAAATTTCAAATCGACTGACGTTTAGTATAATAGTGCTGGCGATTTTGTTCAATCCAGCAAGATTCCGACCAATTATTATCAGGTGGATGCGCTAAATGGATGTAGATTAATTCTGGCGAGCGACAAAAATATCTATCCTCTCCTAAGTATCGTTCTATAATATCTTGATCCTCAGCTCCCCAGCCAATGAATGTCTCATCCCATCCCCCGATTTCGATTAAGCGTTGGCTTTGAAAGAGGGGTACAACTCCAAATCTTTCTTGCTGCGTCAAGTGCTTAAATAGCGCGGTGGGCCTATCTTCGGGTGCAACTTGAAACTGTTCGATTATAGCCAAATTTTGAGCAAAATCTAGGTTCGGAGTATCGCACATCATTCGATACCCAGTTACTAACATTTGGGCTGAAAGTTGAGCCATTTTTAGATGGCGAGCGAGAGTATCTCCGTAGGGAATATAATCAACATCAAAAGCTGCTACCCATTGCCCTTGCGCCAGAGATAAACCTAAATTTAAAGCTTTGGTTTTATGAAAAGCTCCCCCAATGGGCAGATAATTGTAACTGACTGGCAGATTGGTAATTTCTGGTAAAATCCAAGCCGAAGGAATGCAATCGAGTTCAATCAAAATGATTTCGCAAAGAGATAATAAACTTTCCGAGTCTTGAGTTCTCCACCACGCGAGTTGAGTTCTCAAATGCTCTTCCCGCTGGCGGTAGGTAATAATTAAGGATAACTGAAGTTCACTCACAACTAGAATTTGGGGTAAAATTAGTGGTAATTTTCAACAATGGATGAGGTAGCATTGCTGGTTGCCGTAAGTCTCCAAATATATCGCCTTTTTGGAGAGATTGCAAGCAAGAGATGATGTTACGATCTCGCGTTTGTGTGGGTGGCAATTGCTGGTGGTGCTGATTACGCGCAGCATCGCTATGAGAAAGATGAATTACATTTCCCGTCGCGCATATCTTGATGCCAAAAAGAGTAGCGCGAATCAGCAAATCTTGGTCTTCCCATCCCCAACCTGTAAAACTTTCCTTGTATCCTCCTAATGATAATAACGTTTGTTTGCGGGTACAGAGCAAACCGCATCCAGGTCGCTCGCGATTGCGAGATTTAGCCAGTACAATATTAATAGTAGCAATCTGTTCCCCCTTCTGGATGTTGTAAGTATAGCGTTCCCGCTTTAAAGCCGTTGTTTGCAGGCAAGACTCTGCTACAGTTCTTACATAGCAAATAATTCCCTTTTTTGAATTATTGACAGCCGATAAAGAGGATGTTTCGGGGAGAGTTTTTACAATTTGTATCTGAGTATTTAAAGAAAATGATTCCAGATCAATTGGTTCTAAAATGGGAAATAATAGTTGTAAAATTCCTTGTCTATTCCAGATGATGTCAGCGTCAGAAATCAGCAAGTAGTCGCTACTAGCCTGGAGAATACCCTGATTAATTAACTGAGATTTATTAAAATCAGATTGAGTATATTTGAACCACTCTACCTGTGATAATTTGGCTAAATCTTGTAAAGCCATTAAACATTTAGATTCAGTGGTACCGCCATCGCAAATAATGATTTTAGTCACGGGATAACCAATTACCAAAAGCGATCGCACGCAGTCAACGATTTCGGGACGATTTTTAACGGGGATAATTACCTGTAACACGATATTGACACCACTCATCCAGAATCAGTCATTACCAATCTCAAATCTCAAATCTCAAATCCCAAATCTCAAATCCCAAATTTACAATCCAAAATCTCAAATCGATAGGTCTGAGCTCTCAAGGGCAGAACCGGCTATATAATTGAGTTCGATCTCCCCTGCTGTCTCCAAAGGACGCAAATCCGGTAATTTACCTTCCCGCACCGCAGCACTGTTAGCGATCGCTCTTTTTTTGAGCTGCTGAATCAATTCTAAACGCACCGGAGCATCTAATCCAGTGGCTCGATCCGTAGTTAGGGAACCAGCTCGGTGTCGGCGAAAATAACCGTAATCAGGAACATTAACTATTGTCGCAGCAAACTGCGCTCGCAACAAAAACTCAGTATCTCCCGAAAACCGCAATCCCGTAGCAAAACCGCCCAATCTCAACACTAAATTTCGCGAAACTAAGCTGGTAGGATGCAACAGCGGATGCCCCGGTTTTGCTGCTAGGGCGGCGCTAACATTGAGAGGATAAACCACCGGTAAAACCCTGTCATCTTCAAACACGCGCAACTCCTGAGTTCCGACTAACTCAGCTCCATAATTTTCGGCTGCTGCTAGCAGCAACTCCAGCCGAAAGCTGCTCGACCAATCATCGGCATCTTGAAATAAATAAGCATCATAATTTGTTTGACCAATCACCTGTTGAATTAAGCGATAAGGGCCGACATTCAAAGCTGAAGCTAATAAAGTCACTCCGGGAAACTTCCGGACAATATCTACAGGTGGTGCCTCCGAACCATCATCAATAACTACAATACCATCCAGAGGTCTAGTTTGAGTTACCAGAGACTGCAAGCAGCGATAGAGAAACTGTTCGCAGCGATAATGGGGAATCACAGCTAGTACGCGAGATTTGCTAGTGATTGTCTCATGTTTTTGAGAAAGATTTATATTTTGTTTATCAATATTTTTAGTAGAATTACTCTTATTTGTAAGGGAATTTATCAAGAGAGAAGAAGCTTTTGTTTGATAACGCTTTACCTCTAAACTAGCAGTATTAGCCAGAGCATTCCCCCAAGTAAAAGCGATGTTCTGCCGTTCTAATTCTCTAGCAACTGCTAACAAATTCCAACGATTTATTTCTAACTGCGGTAGCGCCGCTTTTACCAAGAGCGTTGATGCAATCCAAGCTAAAGCGGCGACAGGATATTGTTGGGCAGTTTCTAGGGGAAACTCCACCCTGGGCGGTAAGAATGCTAGTGCAGTATTTGTGAGTTGAGGTGGCAAAAAACTTAATTTGGTATTCTCTGGTAAAATAGCTGTTATTTCTGTATTAATTGTCTCTAAAAGTTGTAAACAAGATGTAAAATAACCCGTATTATCCAAGTTTGAGGGATTGAATTTCATTACCTGTTTTAAGTCATAAGCTTGTTTGTGAAAAGTGACGCTCGCCTCTATTTCCCAATCAGGATTGCTGTTTCCCAGTATAATTATAGTTAAACTTACCATTACGTGCGATCACAAATTATAGATTGTTTGTAATTCATCTCTCGCGCTAATCTTTCAAATCCCGAAGCCCGCATATCTGGCGGTGCCGACGCAATTAAACACTGATAGGCTAATTCCCCTTCTCGCCGTGCTAACAAAAGTTTGGCTAATTTTAACAACAGCGGTATCCAAGGTATTGGATCGAGAACTCCATCGGGTAAGCTGCGGTCAATCAACCCAGCATTATTGGCAATTTTATTTAACCATTCTATAGGATTAATGTCAGTTTCCCACAACAGTTTAGCATATCCTTGTTCCAGTTCTACTCGCGCTACCTCTGTCAGTAAAGTTGCTGTTGCTTGTAACTGAGATAAGGCAATTGTAGCTGATTCGCGATCGCCCATAATTGCTTGTCGCCAAGTTAACCAAGCGTCTAAAAAACGATCGCCTGTTGAGCTTTGATATTTGCTACGGAGTACGATGGCTTTTCCACTCACTAAATCGCACCAATATGCTAAAATTTTGCTGTGAAATCTATTACCCCAAAAATTCAAATCTCCGATTAAAACAGCTAAAATTGGTTTCCAGGCTAGGGCTAGATGTGGAGTTTCTTTTTTAGCTTTACTTGCTGCTAAATTGAAGGCTGCTAACAAGTGCTGAATGTTAAATACATCAAGCTTACCAGCATTGGGTAAATTAGTATTTTCCCAGAGAGATGCAGCGGTGTTATTCTCAAATCCTAAACTGGGTATTAGTAAATCTACCATGGTCGGATATTCCCGGCAATTCATCTCGGCTAAACGCTTCTGGGCGTGGTGGTATATCTGCTGCCTTTTTTGGCTATCGGTTAAAAAGCTACACGCAAACAGCAAAACTCGTACCGCCATCAATTCTACTGGCAGTTCCCGATAAGTTGAACGCAGCAAAAGCTGTTCGATAGATGCTGCGGCCACCGGGGATATCCCTGAACTTACCATCATTTTTTGCTCAATTAAACTTTTTAACAATAAGGCAATTTCTCGGGCTTCTCCTAGGGGTAATAAACCTGACTCCAACCACTCGTGCCAAGATTTTTTAGTCACCCATTCGATCCATTCTAAAGGGCTACAACTTTGTGAATTTTCCAGTTTACTCAAATCCGATGAATCTACGATCACTCTCCCTTGAACTTCGCCAAATAACTTTTCTAACCAAAGCTGTAAAGGTTGCAGTTCGAGAACTTGGTGCTGTTCGACTTGCAACCAAATATCTACTTGTTCTCGATCTTGCCTGACTATTTGATAGTTAAGAATACCCGGCCATTTTGGCAAACAGAGTTCTCCAGGATATTTTAAGCCTTGCTGCGTCTCGATTTGTTCTTGACTGCGGCCGAGAATTTTTGCTGTTAATCCCGAACGCCCGCAAGGACAAACATCAGGATTTAATTGAATGCGATCGCCGCACTGATAGCGAACAAAAGGCATGGTATGATTGTATAAATCTGTAGTGACTAATTCACCGTCAATAACTTCATAGAAACATCGATCTATATCTAAATGCAGTCGCCCGCATTCAGGACAACTCAAACCCGAAATCCCTGTTTCTTGACAACCGTACTCGTTAATAATTGGAGCTTCAAAAACAGATTGTAGCAATTCTTTTTGAAAGTCAAATAAAACCTCACCCGTACAAATTACTCCTAAAACCGTCGGTATTGAATGTCCAAAAATAGCAGCAGCCACTTCACACAAACGGCTGGGATAACCTCGAATGACAGCCGATTTGTTATGCAACACTTTTCTCAAATTTCGCAGGAAATCCGGCGTAATATTTCCAATTAAGGCAATATCGTTAACTCGTAGCGGCTGCAAACGGCTGGCAAGATTAATAATAGGGACTTGTTCGTCAATTCCCCACCAAGTTAAAGTACGTTTTCGTGCCAACAAACGTGCTTCATTCCACTCATTATTGGCAAAGTAGGTAAAAGCTTGACCTGAAGTTCCGCTAGTCATTCCTCGGTAAACTAAATCCTCAACATTCGCCAGAAATAACCCGGGATTTTGCCGGACTATTTGTTTGTCAATGGGCTGCAAGTTAGCAAAAGCTGTTTGCCAATGGGAAACAAGTTGTGGGAAATCCGACTGGGAATCAATTAGTCCAGCTTGCAAAAAGCGGTGGTAATTTCCTGGGACAGTTGCGGCAACTTGTAAAACTCGTTTTAAGTTGATGGCGGTGCGAGCGCTCAATTTTGTCATAAGCTGTCGCCTGGATAATTTGCAGGATTAGGACTTAGATATAAAAAATCCCAAATTTATTGGGTAAAAACCTCTATAAGTCATAAAAAAGCACTGCCTTCTGCGTAAATTATCAAAATTTAGCGTTATTTTTGAGAATTTTGGCTAGCGATTCTATCTGCTATTTGCAGCCAATCTTCATGAATCAAAACTTGCCGTTCTTGCGACAGTCCTTGTAATTCGCGCCGCTGTATTTTCAGGGGTTTTTCGCAAAAATTGCCCAAAGGTTTGAGATAAGCTCTATTTACCCAGCCAACTCGGAAATCAGGCGCACTTACAAACCCCCATCCTCTTCTACGACTACCTGCATCCAGATTTTGAGGGCTAGGACTATATTCACCGCCAATCTTTACCCACTGTCCTGTTGCATCTCGATCGCCCGTAACGACTTGCCAACCTTTAGGAACTAGCCCGATAACCGGGCCGTCGGGGGAAGAACGGATAGTCAGGGGATCTGTTTCAGTAACAACTTGAGCGAAGGGTCGAGGCTTGTTTCCGTAGGAACAATTTTGAGCCTGTAAAGTTGTTTGGGAGGGCGCCGCAGTGGTGGTTTTGACACCCAACAGAAATAACAGCGTTAAGCTCACAAAAAGCACAATTTGTTTCCAAACTTTTAAGGGATTCATAGAGCGTATAGCCTTTTTAAGATAAATGAAGTGCAATAGCACCATCAATTGCATTCTATATTATCTACCTGAGAAAGGCTATATTTGCCAGATTCTCGTCCGCACGGGTCAAATTTAGGAAAACCAAAGATTCAATAATGCTTGCGGAATAATTGCTTGAATATAACGCCGATTGCTGGCTGAATTAGTCCAGTTTTTGCAACGTATCCTGGATGCGGGTAAAGCAACGGTTTCTGGACGCGAGTGTGATCGCCACCAACACCCAAATTTGCGAGAAACTAAACCCAAACCAAAACCCCAACACCCCCGCCATGCCCAAAATCCCTGAGTGCGATCGCTGTCTCCTCTACGTCGGCAACCCACACCTCGTCTGTGCCGTGCATCCAACAGGTTCCAACGCGGACACTTGCCCGGACTTTCAAGAAAACCCCGACGCCGAGCCCGATGAACTGTGGGAACCCGAAGGGGCAAGCTACAACAACGGCGAATTGATTCTGCAACCGAGGCAACGGTGGATGCGGTGGATTAGAATATCATGAATTTTTCTGAGGAATCGGCACGGGGCAATTGATTTGAGCCGAATCCGCTGCCATTCGTTTAATAAGCTCAAAAGCAGCCGTGCAATCTCCTAATGCTCGGTGTCCGCCATTGAGGGGAACATACTGATAATCTTTGTGATAATAGCTCCAGTTTCCGGCCCATTGCGCTACCCATTCCATCAAACAATCAGAGCGCTTTGCCAACTTCAAAATCGGCAAAGTGTGAAGCCGACAGCAGTAATTTAAAATTTGGATATCGAAAGCAGAATTGTAGATTAATACTCGTTTATCTTTAAGAGCTGCAAGAGGTCAAAACTGCAAAAAAGGGATTTTTGAAACCACATTAAGGTTCGAGAGCGATTTTTTTTGGGGGCAATGCCCATATCTGAGGGCTGATGCCCAGCAGTACAACCTTGAGTTGATAGATGACGGGTTAATGGGGAGCCAGTGGTAGCGAATTACAGACTGATTCGGATATTCGAGTAAGGGCAGCGGAGTCGAGTCGCGAGTTGCAGTTGTTAAAGTCAAAACAATTCAAAGAAAGCATAGTGCAAGGGCTAGTCTAGTAATAGTAGCTATCGCCACAAACACCTAAAAACTATAGGATGGAGTGTCAAGGGGCTTAATTTTAGCCGATATTCAACTGTCCCAATCAATTCCACTGATGCGATGTTAGCCAAGTGTCTCAAAAGGCTTGGTTTTACCCGATCTCCAACTGTGCCGATTGCTCATACTATTGTGGCGACTTTTGTGGCAACACTGGTATAAGTTGCCCCCTTGCACAAGCATAGCGATCGCTTCCCTGAACTCTCAACTTAACCGGTCATGCTGGTTCAACGTTATGTAATGCCGCGTGAAAACTCATATTGCTAGGGCCTTAAACTTAGAGGCTCGTGGCTCACGCACTCTCTCTGAAATCAAGTACAACTGTGGCGTTAAGCGAACGCAATTGTCACTGCCTTCTCATTGCCTAGTTTAACAAGTTTCGCCGCATTTGCTTTGACTACAAAATTTCCTGGCTTGCCGAAGTAACGGTTAGAGCATTCTGGCAGCCCAAAAATATTGAGGCACTTCGCTTTTTTTGTACAAAAGTGCGGTAGCACTGCATTCAATAAAGCCAAACAAACTGAACTGCAACTCTTCCTAGAAAACGGCTACCGCCTTTGTTCCGATACATTAATATGCAATAGCTGAATGGTTAATAACAAGGCGGCTATTTTTAAAGCAACCTTAACATTCTATTCGATTAGTTCTGCTTGCTCAATTGTGAAAGTACAGCTTGCTCTAAATGGTACCACTTTTGAGCCTCTGCTACAATTGCTTAAATTGGGGAGTGTAGAGCTTGCTGTTAAATTGTTAAATTGATATTAAGTGTACCGGAACGATAAAAAACCTCAAATTTTACTTTTTTGGACTGAGTTTTCGTGAGTTTTTAGCTGTTTTTGGCTGTTTTTTCTGAGAATGTGCGAGTAAACTTGTGCATTCTCAGCTTAATTGTTAGCAGAATTTTGGGGCTTTTTAGCAGCAAAAACCGCATGAGAACTCAAACTTATGCAGGATAGGAAGCTTGCACAAAAAGCAAAGATTACTGGTAGCAATAGCAATGTTCAGCGATATATTTATACTAACAGAGAAAAAACTTCTCCAATAAAGAGGAGCGTTTGTATGGTAGAGCCACAACACGATCGCTATTGAACAAAAATTCAATTAGACGAACGATCGCCCTCGCAGTTTTAGCAGTTTTAGCAGAATCAAAAATTACTTTTCGATGCAGTATTTCAACGGATAACCTGAATATTGACTCTTCGTGGTTGGGTTGAGTCTGTTTGTTTATGCAAGTTCAGCTATAGTTGCTGCCAGAACTACTATCGGATAAGCTTTGATTCCAACTCCTTCGATCGCGCCAACTGAAACGATCACCAATGACTACCCGCAAATGCGGGGGAGCGAATAGGGAAAACAATTAGGTCAAATTGACCGGCAATCAATGCCAATCGCTTGTGATCGCGCCAACTGAAGCGAGCGCCAATCGCGGAGGGTTTGTGCAAGCAGGGGCGCTATTATTTATGAGCTTGCTGTTTTGATACTGAACTATAACGAAATCGCGCTAACCCGTGTTTCCCCTGCCACTTTCCATAAAAATCTGCAAAGCGCAAACAAGCGATCGCCCTACCAATAGAAACAAGTATATATTGTAGAGGCTGATTTTCTTCAATAGCAGAAATTTTCCTCAAATCTCAAACTAAGAACCGATATCCACCTCACCTCGAAACCAGAAGTAAGGTGTAGCAATAGCAATGTTCAGAGATATATTTATACTGATAGAGAAAAGTTGCAGCCAAGTTTCTGAAGTTTGTGCAGCGATCGCACAATTTTGTTGAACCTAAAGCCTTTCAGAAACAAGCGCTGTAATCTCAGATTTGGTAATTACCCCGTCGCGGTTACGATCAAACCCATTGTTTTGTCGATACTGAATTGTGCCGACGCGAAACAGCACGTAACTCTCGCTTGAACCCACGCAAGCTGGCCAAAGTACAGAGCAGTAAAAATCACCCAAGGTATTCAGCTTGCCTTTGTAGGGAATCAGATATTTTCGCACATAATCCAACTGCTGAATCTCAGTCATAGCAAGGAGTGCCGATGTCGAAGTTCCCAGTCGCCGCGCCGTAAATGGCATGAACTGAATTAATCCTGTAGCATTACTTAGGGGGTTTATCGCTTGATGGTTCAGCTTACTCTCAAAGTGCATAATTGCCATTAGGTGATTAGGGTCGCCCCCTAGTTCGTTAGCGATTTTAGTTACTTTTTGTAGGAACTCAGGGGATTTCTTACTCGACCATTTGGGCTCTAGTTTGCCAGAGTTCGCGATCGCAGTGATGGGATTTTGTCCGCTCGAAATAGCTGATGCTGCAACTCCAACAGCGTTAATAGTTTTTTGTACGGGTTCCGATCGCAGGACTGGTGGTACTAGAATATAAGCTCCCGTCAGCGCAACAACTCCCCAAGTAACCAGCCTAAAATCAAATTCATCCCGATGTTTAATTTTGTAAACTGTCATTGGCTTCCCCCTGGCAATTTACCTGTTAAAGTTTGATAAACATAGCCCGTTTGTGGAGCTATTTTCTCGCCATCAGTTCCACCTATCCGCTGCTGAAAATGCAGGTGCGGCCCAGTACCAGCCGTACCCGATTTAGCGATGATTGTCCCAACTTTCTGCAAACCGCTTTTGCACTCTCCAACTGGCAAATGTACGTAGTCGAAACTAACACCCCACTCTGGTACAGAGAAACTAGCAACCCAACCCCAGCGACCGTTAGACCAACACCGAACATTGACGCTTGAACCCAATGGCCCGATGGCATAGAGAGGCGTGTACATTGGCGTACCGATATCAGCGCCCCTGTGCATTGAACTGCAACCAGCGCAGGGAGAAGTACGGGGGCCGTAAGCAGACGTTACTGGGAATCCTGCGATATTTTGACTCCTGAGTGGTGAAGAAGCCCACGAGCCCGTGAATTTGGGAGGTGTTTTGGGGCCGTTGCTGGAAACAGTCGGGGCGTTAGTTGTTTGGCTTACCGTAGCAGGCTGTGTGTTGTTGTCGGCATTCGCTATCTGTGACTTTGACTGTCCTCCCCTAACCAGCACTCCAACTGAGTTCTGCAATATTTGGTTAAGCCCAGGTGCAAGAATAGCGATCGCCATCCCCGTAACAGCGATCGCGATCAGAAAATCCCCCCGGCGATAAGCTGTGTCCAAACTAACGGGGTTATGCTGATCGCCCGTTTCAGGAGAATAGACAATAGAAGATGTATCAACGGGAAACTCAAACATCGCTCACTATCTCCCGTTTATCAAATGTGTAACTCTTCAACTTCCCAGTGGATTCAAATTGCACAATTAGCTTTTTACTATTAGTTGCAATCCAACTGAATTTATCTAACTCAAACCCACAGCCAGCACCTAAAACTTGCTCGATTTCCGTTCTCGTTACTCCTGGTTTAAGCAACGGCTTGACTTTTGCATATTGGTCAACAGTGAAGGGTTTTTGATTGATACAACCTGTTGCAGTTTGAACTAGAACAGTTTTTACTTTCTCACCTGCTTGCTGCACTCGGTTCTGAGTTTCTGGCAACAAAGCCCAATCAAATTTTAAATATTGTCCAGCGCGGAGATTGAGAGTAAACCCTGTTGCCATTAGCAGCAGAGCCGCTGCGTTAGAGCGTCGTAATTTAATCCAAGCCATAGCTACAAAAAGAGGGGCCGGAAAAGCCCCTTCCTCCTCAAAGAGCGTAAATTAACGGTCGTATGAAGTCTGCACGGTTTGCAAAGCATCGCTGCGTTGAGTGCGGCGCAATTCTGCATTAGTTAACTGGCGGCTACCACCACTCCAAGATGCCAGAGTTGGAGTAACAGTTTGGTTAGCATAGTTAACAGTTTGCGTACCGAAACCACCACCCGCAGCCCAGCCAACTTGAGCAGGGTTAAAAAGGTCTGGAGACTTTGATGCTTGCTGTTTGGAAATCAAGGCATTCCAGACAAAACAAACTCCAAAGATTGAAATCCAAGCTAATCCGATAGTGACAGAAAGAGTGCGAATAGGCCATCTGCGTAATGCTTTTAGCCATAAGCAAATAGCATCATACGACACCCAAGGGTTAGTATTAGCGTCGTAATTAGGCACAACTACAACACGGGTAATCACCGTTGTCTCTGGATTCATTGAATAGGTTGGCGTAATTGGAATCGTTTGCATTTGACTCATAAATAAACCTCACTTTGGTTGACAGGGACAAGCCCAGTTTTTGTAGGGAATTGCACCCTACTACTCGCTTGGTTACGATTGGCTTTTGTCCAGAAATTCTGCAAAGTGAGCTATTAATGCTGCCGTTCCATGCTTGCGGATTAAGTAACAAAATACTGGCTTCCCCACCTCTGAATAGTGACGATTTGAGCCTGGTTGAGAACTTGTACATTTAAGAACTGTTCGCACAATCTCAGCAGGCTTCAAACTAGAATCTACGGCTCTATAGATTGCCTCCATAATTCCCTCTTCTGTCGTTTCTGGGTACAATTCCGAGAATCTAGAGGCATCTATAGATTGGCTGAGAGGCTTAGCTGACAACGACTCTGGAGATAGAGGCGCGATGGCGTGAATCTCAGCTTGTAGATTATTGTTGGGTGATAATCTACGAGAATCTATGAGATTGTTAATCTCATCATCTGTGCTTTCCGATACCCAATAATCCCATCTTTGTTGTGACATTTTAGGGAGGTTGGGCATATCAGTAATTGCTGAATCCCCAGTGTTTTCAGGTGTTAATTGTTTAGCTAATTCTGGGAACAACTGGTAAATGTAGTCAGCAGTCATCCAGTTTTGTAATTCAATCTGCTGCTCAATTGGAATGCCGTTTTTGTCTAGTTCCAGTCCCGAAAGGATTCCTCGCATCGCTGGCGCTAAGTCACCATAAGTACCGCGTTTGTTGAAAAGATGTAGCTCAACCATCCCCTCAATTTGCATCTGTTTTGCTCCACCTTTCCCACCTGCTAATGCTCCCAGTGTGTTGTTATGGCTCAGCAAAATTGGGTGCTCTTTGATTTTTCTGGTATCAGCTAGGATGGACTTAAGGAATCGCCCTGCTAAGTCTTCAGAGCAATTCTCGGCATATTGAGTCACCTCATCCCAGATAGCTGTGTAAGGCTTACCCGTTGGATTTTTAACTCGGTCATAGTATGCTGATAATCGCTGTTCTATCTGCTGATAATTGCAGTTTTGACCATAGATTTGGAAGTATTTAGCCCAATTATTAAGGTGAGCGTGAGGGTCATTTACCTCTGCTTTATGGTCACAGAAAATTACTCGTAACAGAGCGATAAAGTTAGCAGTTGTTGTTTTACTTGATGACTGCCCACCCCAAATTAATAACGGGCCCGGCTGCAACAAGCGGATTACCCATTCTGCCCCCGGTTGATTGAGTTGTTGCCATAGCTCTTGTTTGGAGTCTATTGATACTGTCTGCGGTTGTTCTGACATATTGTTGCTATTGCTATTGTTGTTGTTGCTGTTATGTGGTGATGAAGGGGAAAAGTTAGGGGTAATTGGTGGTTGGTTATTGCCTTCTTCTCTGGGCGGTAATTCAGAGTCCTCAGTCTCCAAAAGTCTCCACAAATTCCACCCACTAACCCCCGTCAATCCCAGAGATAAAAACAATCCGAAGTCTCGCCAAACGGGAGGCTTAGAGGTGGCGTGTAACGCTCCCGTAGCCTGCCATGCTGCAACATCCTGGGGAGTGAGTACATCTTCGGTTCTGGTGCTTTGGTATCCAATGACTAGGCTGCTAGCTAGTCCAGCACCAGCTAAACAAGCTCTGTGCCATTTCTTCATTGCCGACCTCCGTTAAGTTGCTGTTGACGGTTAAATTCTTGCTCTGCTTGCCGCTGTTCGCTAAGTTGATTTCCTGCTTGAGCCTCTGCGGTTTGCTGTTGATATACCTGCCTATCCGTTCTCATTTTGCGAATGGCGGCAACAAACAAATTAGGGCGAGTGTCTACGCTGTCAATTTGTCCGCTACGAGCTTGAGTAACGGCTTGATATCTAAATAATGCTCTTGCCATTCCTGAGTTATCAAGCTTGATTGCCGCATCATTCCATTCCCTCTCAATGCTGGTTTCAATGGTGTCCAAACAGCCATCTCTTGACATCCGATAGCAAGGGTGTTTTTTGTCAGCTCTAAACTTATCGACAGTTAGAGCCATTCTTTGAGCTTCAGCACGGATTAAACGGCTAGATTGCCCCATTTCACCTGAGTCATTACCATTGAGAAAAAGGTTGATTTGCTGCTGACTGGCAAGATAGTCTGAGTTAATTTGAGTTAATGCCCAACCCTCATTAAACTGGGCTACTGGTGCTACTTTGCGCTTTTCGGTGCTGCTATATCCCCAGATTGCGATCGCTATCATTGGTGGAATTGTAAAGGCAGCAATTACACCAGCTTTTATCAGTTGGTTTCTGACTTTGGGGGATAGGTTAAACTTTGGCTGCGGGGGTGAAGTGTTTTGCATAGCTTATTCCTCTTCAGATTTGGATTGAGGCAAAAATCTATTTCTAAATTTGCACCAAATTAATTCAACTCCCTCAACCCTCCGAAGGTACATTATCGGTTTATTAGGATCGTAATCAACTTCATCATCATCATCGTCAACTTCTTCTGCTTCAACCCAGTCACTGGGAGTTTTTGAGTTGTTGTCATTGGGATAAATAAACATTGTTTAGCCTCCTGATAAAGTAATTGTTAATGTTTTAATGGCTTGAGCTGAATTAGATTGGTAACTTGTAGCCATTGGGGGTAAATTTCTGAAGCATTCAATTGTTCAATCAATGTCTCCTCAATCTCAGAAATTGATAGTGGAGAATTGCTGAAAATCTCCGTATCTCCCTCACCGTCATCGTCTCGATAACTCACGGCGTATTTATGGGTGAAGTCATTTTCGTGAGGACGCAAGTTAAGTAAGCGTCTAAAAAACATTCTTTGACCTCCTAATAAAGCAACGTCATGGCTATTACGCGGTCAGCGTTGTTAATTGGGCTTACATCCATTAAAATTGAGAAAAGCTGAGCTAGTTTTTTGAGCATTGTTGTGTCCTGGTTTTGGGTTGCTTGTGCTGTTAATAATTGGCTTAGCAGCCATTCCAATCGGTCTAGCTGGCTGCTAAGTTCTGCATGATTTGATTCAGTTCCCAGTTGCTCGAAGCTCCTGTTTGCGAGGATTTCCAGTAACTCTCTGCGGGTGATTGTTGTTCCCCGAAAAAATCCTCACCTTCTAACTTTTCTGCCAAATTAGCCAAAGCCGCTTCGCGACGCTTCATGTCCGATTCAAAAATCACCTGACTGACAGCAAGTGAGGCATTTAACCGCCCTTGTTCCCGTGCCAAAACCTCAAGCACTCCCAACTCTTGACCGTCAGCGAAACTCTGTTGCAATCGGGTTTGAGCTTGATGGTTAAACTGCTCGTTTTCAGCCTGAATTGCTTGGGATAATTGCTGCTGTTTTATGCTGGCAATTGATTGATTTTGAGGTGGCGCTGCGGGTGCTGAGTCCTCTCTGATTTCCATCTCACCTATTGGTTCAGGAGCTTGTACAGGCTTGAGTTGTGGCGTGTTGTCAGTGGCTTTTAGCAGTTCTATTTGGCTCTCTGTTAAAGGTGCGTTGGAGCCAATTTTTAAGCCGTTTTGATTAGCTTTTTTGATGAGGTTTCCAACCGGAACATTAAGGGTTTTTGCTAGTTGCTTGAGTGTCATACTTTAAAACTTCCTTAAAGAATTGGGTGTGTGAGTAAAGGGTTTGATTGCTTGAGAGGTGCGATCGCAAATCATCCAAAGTCGGTTTTGGTACGGCGGCCATCCACCGCTTGACCTTGAGCAAGCACCACATTTGGTGAGGATTCCAAGGTGCGCGGGCTTCCCAGAGCGATTCACCTGTGTTTTGGTCTGTCGAGTAATCGTTAACGGACTCAAGCAGAATTAAGTCCCACCCGTAGGCAGTTACCCGGCTAACTTTGAGTTTTGCTTGCACAAACTCTGACCTCAGCCATCCCTGCTCTGTACGTGATTGCTTCGCCTTAAACTGCCTTGCTGTATAGGGTTCGGCGGTTGCGGTGAACATAGTTGCGCTGTACGTGATTCGTGTTCAGTGATGTGCGTTCAGTGGCTCTGACTTTAAAAAAGCCACCGGACTATTGATTTGTAAAGGTTCTGAAAGTCTTGCTGTATGGACGTTTTGAGCGTTGGGCAACCGCTTGGGATATCGCTGTGTGCGTTTTATGCTGTTGGCTTTTGCGTCCATAGGTGTTATGTTAGCAGACAAGTTGCGAAGTAGCAACTTATAAACTTTGCTAAGTTGCTCTTTTTTTGGCAAAACGATAACTATGGAACAATGGAGGTGATAAGTTGATAAAGATATCTTTTGCTACTATGTCCGCGAAAAAAGAGAGTCCAGAGTATGCCGCCTTACGGGGGCATATACCAAGGGATTTGTATAAGAGGTTTAAAATTTTTTGCCTTGAGCGCGGCATCGACAACAGCCAAGGTTTAGAAGAATTGCTCACTGAATATTTTCAGAATTTTGATGCCGCGCTCTCTGGGGGTGATGTTTCCGCCACGCCGATAACTCCGATGGAAACCAAAACCCCCGTCAGCTAAAGCCAAGCGAGTCTAGTTGATGTCTAGCAACTGTCTAGTTATTTAAGGAGATGAAATTTTCGTGACTGAATTAGTTAAGGCCACCCGCACCCCAGTTGTACTGGGTTATTTAGAAATCGACGGCTTCATGCTGCCTGACGGTTCGTATCGGATGTCTTTAACTCAAGCTGGTGAATGCGTAGGCAAAACCGCTCAAGGCGTTTCAAACTTTTTGAGTTCAAAGACCCTCAAGCGCTTACTGGGAGAAGCTGGAGGCGTTTCAAACTTTTTACCCGAAGGTGCTGTTGAGGCGCTCTCTGACGATGGTTATACCGCCGATATTTTTTTAGTGGATATCGGAGAAAGTGGGGGGCAAGGGCAAACTCGCATCAGAGGACTCCCCTTGGAAATTGTTTCCTTGTACTGGCAGTGGGAAAGCTTTCGGGGCAACAAGCAAGCGTTTATTCTGTCTACGGCGTTGGTAATTGAATCTTTAGAACGCCGTTTTGATGCCGCTTTTGAGATTACCCGCAGTGAGCCTGAGCGCAATGTGATTCTAATCGAGCGCATCCAGCAGCTCGAACGCGATATCAGTGAGGCGTTCTGGATTGAGGATGAAGTCAGAATCGAGCGCGACCACTACGAGCGCCTACTCAGGGAAAACGGTATCGACCCCTGGGGGATTCCGGGAGGGGGTGATGAGTCGGGTTAACAGTCAGAATTTAATTTCTTGCCTAAGCTTGTTGCCAATGCCGAGAGGTTTTTGCCATGTTAAACACGGTAAAGAATACTTGCAAAAATGTTTTTATTTTTCGTTGTTGCTTGGCTACGCAAAAACTGGTTTAACAGGTTGCGTTCAGAGGCTCCAAATAAACTACAAGCTTTACAGGCAGAGGGTTTAACAGGTTGCGTTCAGCCTCGCTGAGTTGTTCGCAGAGGGTCGGGCGTATAACCTTTACCCAGCAAGGCTTTTATCACTCTTGAATCCCTCAAGCGTCGGACGTAGATTTCGGCTCTCCCGTACCTGTGGTGATAAGCACGGCTTATTTAAATAAGCAAGCTAATAACTTTTCTCGTAAATAATCAAAGGTCTTAAAGCCATAGCTTTGTCTAATAATCAACTTAATCTTGTTATTAA
>NZ_JARFTR010000195.1 GCF_029167235.1 Kamptonema sp. UHCC 0994
CGGTTCCGTTACCGCCCAGAGGGCGGCGTTACGGAGGGTTTCTTTACTCCATTGTTACGAATCAACCTAATATTAACAAAAGAAAAATCTCAAAGATACAATGCCGTTACCAACAGTAATTTTACCAGGGTATTTCGCCGCTGCCTCAGAATATAGCGAATTAGAGAAAAATTTATGCGATCGCGGTTTTCCTACCTTGATAGTACCCCTCAGTCAGCGTGATTGGTGGCCAACAGTAGGAGGGCGATCGATGATACCGATATTGCGGTTACTGGATCGCACAGTCAAACAAGCCCTGCAACAATATAATAGCTCTCAGATTAATCTTATCGGTCACTCAGCCGGCGGCTGGATTGCGCGGATATATCTCGGAGAAAAGCCCTATACTATTCATGGAGACGTAGCCGAAGATGTTGGTTTATGGAACGCTTTCCCCTCTGTAAATACGCTGGTTACTCTGGGTACGCCGCACATCAGTCAGGAAAGATGGACTCGTAAAAACCTAGATTTTGTTAAGATTCACTATCCCGGTGCTTTTCATCCAAATGTTCGCTATGTCTGCGTTGCGGGTAAGGCCATTTTTGGTCAGCGTGGCTTTAAAACCTGGTTAGCTTATAACAGTTATAAACTGACAATTGGTATCGCCGAAACTTGGGGAGATGGAATTACCCCCATAGCCGCAGCACATTTAGAAGGTGCAGAAAATTTAGTGTTAGATGGCGTTTGGCATTCACCGCGATCGCCAGGTAAATGGTACGGTTCACCTGAGATTGTACCATCTTGGATAGAATATTTGCAGTAGAAATTAAACGCGATAAAATGCACTATAGCAACCGCCAAGGCGGTTAGGGGCTAGGGGCTAGGGGCTAGGGACTAGGGAAAGAAGGGAAAGAAGGGAAAGAAGGGAAAGAAGGGAAAGAAGGGGAAGAAGGGAATAGAATGAGGGAGTTTCGGGAACTCAGAACATCCTAACTGCTTTGGCGTTTGCTATACATTTAATTATGTCCAACCACTTAACTAAACAACTTAATCAACAGCGATTATGACAGATAGCATCCAGCATCTCATCGAGCCACACATTCAAGATTTGGGTGGGTTTCAAGCCCGTCGCCTTCTACCCTCAGATGTTCTAACTCTGGTAGGCCCTTTCATCTTTTTTGACCATCTCGGCCCTGCGGTGTTTCCACCAGGTAAGGGTGTGGATGTCAGACCCCATCCACACATCAATTTAGCAACCGTCACCTACCTGTTTGAAGGTGCTTTGCTGCATCGTGATAGTGTCGGTAGCGTTCAGGAAATCCGTCCCGGTGCGGTGAATTGGATGACGGCTGGACGAGGTATTGTCCACTCTGAACGCACGCCTGATGATGAGCGTAGCAAAGAAGCCATTCTGCATGGTATTCAAACTTGGGTGGCGCTTCCCGATGAGTACGAAGAAACGGAACCCTGGTTTCGGCATCATCCGGCAACAGATTTACCTGTTTGGGAGGAGAAAGGAGTTTCATTCACTTTGATTGCGGGTGAGGCTTACGATCGCACTTCCCCTGTGCAAACTTTTTCACCGATGATTTATTTGGATGTAAAAATGGCTCCGGGAACGCAATTTACCTTACCAGGAAATTACAGCGAACAGGCGATTTATAGCGTAACAGAGGGACTTGTTATTGATGGCAAGCCTCTAGAACAACATCGGTTGGCGGTTCTAACTTCAGGTACATCGGTAAAGGTTTCTGCCTCTAGCAATGCTCGCTGTATTGTAGTTGGTGGTGAACCTGTAGGTGAGCGTTATAAGTGGTGGAATTTTGTTTCAAGTCGGCGCGAGCGCATTGAGCAAGCTAAGCACGATTGGACGGAAGGAAGGTTTGGTCAGGTTCCTGTTGAGACAGAATTTATCCCACTGCCAGAAGAGCCGGATCGTAAACCAGAACAGCCGTTGTATAGCTAGGGACTAGGGGCTAGGGGCTAGGGGCTAGGGGAAGAACGGGAAGAAAGGGAAGAAGGGAATAGAATCTGAATTCAGAACGTCCTAACCCCCTTGGCGGTTGCTAAGTAGTCGGACATAAATAAACGCTATAAACTGTAAGGTGGGCGCTCGCCGATAACTATCTTCTGCTATTAGTTACAGGCTTGTAGCGGCGAGCGCCCACCCTACGTTTAATTATGTCCGACTACTTATATCTATCAGTGCTGCTGGTGATTAATTCTAATTATCAAAAGCTTGAATCGAAGAAGGAAGAAGTAATTAATTCAGTTGCAGCTACTTCTTTAACGATCGCCAAATAATTGTCACCGGTTTTAATCGCCGTAGAAGCAACAGGTATGGCTCCATCTAACTGTAACATCACTGGCTCAAAGGAGAGATCGGCAAAGGTGATGCCTTCACTTAAACCGATCGCATCTCCCAGGGAAAAATCGACAATGACATCGGTGAGTTCGATTTGGGTAGTTCCCTGACTTGCAGACAGGATAAAAGCATCATTGCCATCTCCTCCAATCAGAATATCTTGATGGCGATCGCCAATCAAAACATCATCGCCAGCACCGCCATTAAGTACATCGGAACCCTTGCCACCTTGTAAAACATCATTGCCATCTCCTCCAATCAGGGTGTCGTTATTATTGTCACCGCAAATAAAGTCATTGCCATCACCGCCATCCAGAAAATCCGAAGCCTTACCGCCAAATAGTAGATCGTCACTGCCTTTTCCGAACAAGGTATCGGCCCCTTCATTACCACTGATTAAATCCGCAGTTTCGGTTCCTACCAGAGAATCACCGCCAGATAGGGCAAAAATATTTGGCGCGATCGCCTCCCCTGGAATGTTAGTATCACCATCGTCTGTTAACAGGTGATAACCATCTCCACTGATGTTTTCTGGCAATCCTGTCGAATCACCACTACCTGTTACATCAGCGATCGGTGTGTTAATAGAAACTACACGCAAAGGTGTTGGAGTCGGGCTAGGTTCGGGTGTTAATGTTGGTATCGATTCTGGTACAGAAATAGGTGCAGGTATTAGGACTAAATTTGGGGTGGGAGTAGGTGTAGAAATTGGTGTTGGTGTCGGTGTTAATTTTGGTGTTGGACTTGGGACAGGAGTTGGTGTAACAGTAGGTTGAGGCGTTGGCGCGGATGCAGATGCGGGTGTTGGTGTCGGTACTGGTGTTGGTACTGGCGTGGGGTTAAAAGAATTTATGGCGTTGGAAATTGTTTCAGCTATCGATTCCGGTATAGCTATCGGAGTGGCTGTGGGAGTCGGCTGTATGGAAATTGTGAAGGGAGTTGGTGTCGTTACTGGTATGGGTGTGGGTGTGGGTGCGATCGGTGTGGGAGTTGGTGTCGGAGTTAGTGTGGGTGTGGGTGTAGGTTCGCCAGGTAGTGTTTCTAAAGGGCCGCTAGGTAGTGTTTCTAAAGGGCCGCTAGGTGGTGTTTCTAAAGGGCCGCTAGGTGGTGTTTCTGAAGGGCCGCTAGGTGGTGTTTCTGAAGGGCCGCTAGGTGGTGTTTCTGAAGGGCCGCTAGGTGGTGTTTCTAAAGGGCCGCTAGGTGGTGTTTCTGAAGGGCCACCAGGTGGTGTGGCTGTAGAAATACCCTTATTAATCAGCACTGAGATATTGTTGCTCAACTTATTTGCCACAACAATATCGGGTTTGCCGTCCCGATCGAAATCATCTACTGCTATAAAGGATGGGCCCGATCCTACAGCAATATCTTGGCGCGTAAAGTCACCCAAATCAGAGTTAAGTAACAACGAAAAGTTATTACTCTCAGCATTGGCTACAACAATATCCATTTTGCTGTCGCCGTCGAAATCAGCCGTTGCGATCGCGGAAGGCTTCGATCCTACTGTAATATCTGCTTGGCGCGTAAAATTGCCCGCACCAGAGTTGAGTAGCACGGAAATGGTATTACTTCCAGAATTAGCTACAGCCAGGTCAATTTTGCCATCGCCATTGAAGTCCCCCGCTGCGATCGCTTGTGGAGAATTCCCAGTCGCAATAGTGGAATTTACATTAAAACTGCCATTAGAATTAAACAGCACTGAAACATTGTTGCTACCGCGATTTGCTACTGCGATATCGCCTTTACCATCGCCATTAAAGTCAGCCGCCACCAACGCTACCGGGTTTGTTCCAACTGCGATCGGTGAACTTGGCGGTATGGGATAACTCAACTGCATTACTAACAGATTGTTGCTTGAGCTATTGACCCAAGCTATGTAATTCTTGCTGTCGCCATTTAATTTAGCCGCGATCGCGGAATCTGGAAAATAAGAAGAAAAACCTAAATTAATTAGTGATATATAACCAGAGCCAGAATTAGTTAATACTGAACCAGTCTTCTTGTCTGCCTCTGTGACAATCATCTGAGGTTTGCTAGCAAAAGAACCGAAGATAAATTGAGGTAGGTCAGTAAAGAAATTGCCAGCAATAACAACACTCGGATTTTTCCCCACAGAAATATCAGGCTGCGAACTAAAGCTACCAGAACCAGAATTAAACAACTGCGACAGGTTACTACCACCAGAGTTTGCAACTATTAAGTCAGGTTTGTTATCTGAATTCAAGTCTGCGATCGCTAAAGATAGCGGATTACTACCAACCGAAATATCCGTAGTTGAAAAATCCAAATTATTGACTGGCATTTTTTTACCTATAGAAACACCTATTTAAATATATCACTTTTCCCTTAAAAAACTTGTTAAGACAAATTTAAGGTAAAGTTGCACTCAATCAAACCTCTGCCTTCATCAGAAACATTGCTGATATCTTGCCCGCTCTTCTGTCATTAGCGAGCGGAATGCAAAGCAGGCGCAGAACAGACAAAGCTGCGGCCTCAGAAATCAATTCTTCTAACATTGCAATAGTGGGATTATGTTGCCCAAAATTGCCTTTCTCATCCACAGTTTGTAAAGGAGAAATAAAATTGAGGAGGTAAGTGATCGCAGAAGCTTTATTAAGTAACTTCACTACCTCATCGGGTAAACATTCTAGCTGTCGATCGATCTCCTTTGCCGCTAGCATCTCAATCATCTCGATATCTAGCAAAATTCGCTCCTTGTGCAATATAGTCATCGAATGAACCCATATAAAAACGATTTACTGTCATTGCGAGTACGAAGCAATCCCAAACGATTTACTGTCATTGCGAGTACGAAGCAATCCCAAACGATTTACTGTCATTGCGAGTACGAAGCAATCCCAAACGATTTACTGTCATTGCGAGTGCAACGAAGCAATCCCAAACGCTTGCTAAACGCTTACAATGCGTAACTCCTTTGCAATTTAGAGCGCGATCGCGCCCTAAACAGTGGTCAAGTAAGGTAAGTACCACCTCTTATTTATCTATCTGGTAATTACCCAACTTTTTATGCAAAACTCACAAACTTTTTTTTCGTACTCCTCAATGTAAAGGTTTGTAACAGTTTCTGCATCAATGCGTAAAAACTTCGCTCAGCCCTAGATAGATATACATAGAGTGCTTGTAAAGCTAGTAGGGGCGAAGCATTCCGGCAATAAATCTCTGTTTCTAACCGATCGCTTATCTGCCAAAATGCTTCGCACCTACAGATATATTTACAATTGTATAAATCCCCTTTCTGACATATACTAGGCCTATGCTTCAAGCCAACACTCAAATAATCAGGGACAATTATATGGAGATGGGAAACTGTGAAAATCCTCCGCCCTCTGATAATATCCATGAAAAACTCAAACAACTCGCCCTAGAAGCTCAAAAACATCCACCTCTAAATCGCAATCGGCAGAAAGCGTTAAATCAACTTGCCAGAGAAATTTACCAATTAAAAAAAATCAACTCCAATTTACTATTTCATCCCCAAAAAGGAAAATGGTCGCCGGAAATTTACGATGAACTTTATCAAGAAGCATTACAAAAAACTTGCATTTATGTTTGCCAAAAAATCCACAATTACAAGCCAGAACACCCAGTCATGGCGTGGGTAAACTTTACGCTCAAAAACCGTTTTAGTGACATTGCAAAGGAATATAAAAATCGGTGCATATCGATTTTATCTCTAGATGAGTTAGACAGATACATTATTACAAAACTTAAAAAAGAGCCACCTCCTGAAACACCATTATGGCAGCAACTTCGCGAATTTCTGGAAGAAGACCCGGAAAATCTTTTTAAATCTGACCACATGAGAAATCGTCCTGAAGTAACTTTTCAATCTTTAGCGATTGCGAAATTTGTTGAGGGTAAAACTTGGCAAGAAATTTCTGACGATTTAGGGATTCCCGTCGGGAGTTTAGCTGCCTTTGTCACCCGGAGATTGCAGAAATTCCAGCCATATTTCCAGAAATATTTACAGGAGTAGTTAACTCCAGACTTACGCACTGCTAAGGTAACGCCGCCATCTTGGCGGTATCTTTACCGCCAAGATCGCGGCGTTACGAATGGTTTTATGTAAGTCCTGAACTCAAAAACAAGAGAGATAAAATATGCAATTAATCACCGAACCATTAACATTTACAGTGCCGCTATCCTTCGAGGCTCATGCCCTCGCTCAAGATTATTGCCAACAGCAATCTAATCCCCAAAAAGCTAAACAAGTTTATCTCAATACTTTAGCTGTATATGCAACAAACTATTACCTACAGTGCATGGGGTTTGAGACAAATTGGGAAGCCAGCGATAGTCGCATACCATTAATGGTTAAACTATTAGATATCGCTGACTTAGACGTAAATCAATTAGGAAAAATCGAGTGTCGTCCCGTTTTGCCAGATGCAAAATCTTGTCAAATTCCCCCGGATGTTTGGCAAGACAGGATTGGCTATGTAGCAGTACAACTAAACCAATCTCTTAAGGAAGCAACTCTGTTAGGATTTACCAAAACAGCCACAGCCGAAATTTCCCTTAATCAACTGCAAACTCTAGATAATTTTCTCTCCTATCTTAATCAGCTTCACGCTCAGAAAGTTGTGAACTTTAGCAACTGGTTTCAAGGAACTTTTGAGGAAGGATGGCGAACAATTGGAGAGCTTTTAAACCTGAAGCAACCTGAGTTAGCAGTCAGGTTTAGAAATGCAGTATCCATTGTGCGAGGTCAGCAAATTGACTTAGGAATGCAACTTTCAGATCGGAAGTTAGCATTAGTCATCACCCTACCGCCAGAAGCTAAATCAGAAATAGATATCATCGTACAAGTGCATCCAATGGAAAGTCAAACTTACTTGCCAGAAGGAGTAAAACTAATTATCTTAGATGAATCTGGAGACGCGGTTTTAGAAGCAAAATCAAGGGAAGCAGATAATTTTATCCAATTAGCTTTTAGTGCTGAAACTGGAGAATCATTTAGCGTTCAAGTTGCCTTAGAAGCAGCGAACATAACGCAACAATTTGTAGTTTAACTGTAACGTAGGCTTGGTTGCACGAAGTAAAACCAACTAATGCAAGTGACCAAATTATCTCATCTCCGATTAAATAAACATAATTCCTGTAGGGGCGGGTTCGCCAAGATATCCAAATAGAAACAATAGATATAGAAAACCCGCCCCGGCTTTTTGTTTTAAGTCAATACTGCATAAATCCCGATCCTAAAAATCATGTTGTCATCTACCTTTCGCAACTTCCGTAATCAAAACTTACAAGGTCAATCTTTTAAAGGTCAAGACCTAACAAATACCGATTTTTCTTATGCTAATATCCAAGGGGCAGACTTTACTGGCGCAAATTTGACGGGAGCAAATTTTAGTCATGCAAAAACTGTACTATCACACCGTTGGCTAATAGGAATGGTGATCGTAATAGCAATTATAGCAGCAATGGCTGGCATCGGGGCCGCGATCGCAGTCCCGAACTCTGTTAGTCATTTCGGTAGCGTTCCCGGCTTCAATACTGCCCCGCCCAATCCGGAAGAAAGAATCGACTTGATTCCCGCTTTGCTGGTGTTTTTGCTAATCCTCTCAGCCAATGCCTCCATTGTAATTATCAGTTTCCGACAAGGCATTCAAAAAGCTTTGGGTTCTGTATTGATTGCCCTTGTCATTGCAATTCCCCTCATAGGATTTTTAGGAGGTATTAGCACTGATAACAAGCTGACATCTCCATTGAGACAGTTTAGACTGGGAAGATTTATTGATGTGTTGATTAACAAAAATGGTGAGCAAGGCACAACAACTGTTGTTATTTTAATTTCCACTGCGATCGCAACTATGACTGCCTGTGTTGCTTTACCTTTAGCTATTACTTTAGCAGAGGTTGTTGGGGGTTATATCCTCAGAACTTTGGTCTTCTTTGAAGCAATGGCGATCGCCACAATTAGTAGTTACTTCATCACCATTAATGACGCAGCCATAGGGGATAGATGGATTAGGAAGCAATCAGCTTCCCCCCTTTTACTATCCGATTATATCATCATTGTTACTGCCACCACTATCGCAGGAATTTTAGTGCTAATTAACGCTCACATTGGCAAAAAAACTTTAGCTGAAGACGAGAAATATGAGATTCTCCGGCAAATAGCCATCTTCATTTTATGCTTCGGCGGTCCCATCTTTCGTGGTTTCACCATCTATAGTGGAGCAAGGGAGAACGCGCAACCACCTCTCCTCCTACCCCCCGATTATATCATCATCGCTACTGCCATCATTCTCGCAGCAACTTTAGTGTTCATTAACACTCACATTGGCAAAAAAACCTTAGCTGAAGACCCGAAATATGATGTCCTCCGCCAAATAGCCATCTTCATTTTATGCCTCGGCGGCCCCAGCTTTCGCGGTGCAGATTTAAGTAATACTAATTTCAGCTACGCCACCCTCAAAAGTGCCGATTTTAGCTTTGCCAAAATTGACCGCACCTTATGGTATAATTCTCACCAACTTGACTGGGCGCGAGTCGGAGAAACCATATTAACTAACCACGCAGTTCGCGATTTACTCGTCACCAGAAATGGCTACAGAAAATCATATCAAGAAGCTAATCTCAGAGGTGCAAACTTAATCGATGCCAATTTAAACTATGCCAATTTAAAGAATGCTGACCTTACCAACGCCACACTAGAAGCCGCTAATTTAGAATGGGCAAATTTAACCCAAGTTCAGGCAATTAATGCTGACTTTACCAACGCCCAAATGACAGGTAGTTGCGGTTTAGGAACCTGGAATATTGACAGTACCACTCAACTAGAATGGGTAGACTGTCGCTGGGTTTACCTGCTAGAAGAACCCAAACCAGGAACCGACGATCGGGAACGCCGGCCCAGCAGCGGCGAATTTGTTCCAGGGGACTTTAGCAAGCTATTCCAAGAAGTTGTAGACACCGTTGACCTGATTTTCCGCAATGGTATTGACTGGAAAGCCTTTGCTCAATCTTTCAAAAAAGTGCAAGTTGAAAATGAAGATACTGAATTGACTATCCAAAGCATTGAGAATAAAGGTAACGGCGTTATTGTTGTCAAAGTCAGCGTGCCATCGGAGGCGAATAAAGGCAAAATTCACAGCCAATTTCTGCAATTTTATGATGAAATGATTGCTTTAGCTACCAATCAAAATCAACAGCTTGAAACTTACGGGCAACAAATGCAATGGATGACATCTGTTATTAATCAAATTGTTAGTAAATCAACATCTGAAAAGTTAGTTATTCTGAAAGTAATTAATGGCAGCTTTGAGCAAGGGTTTACCATTATTGCTCAAATCTGGTCAGATAGGCATCGCTTACCTAGAGAATTTAAGGGGAAATTACCTGCCAGTTTAAAAATTGCTAAATGTTATCACAACTGGCAGGCAATGTATAATGCTCAATCCGAATTTCGCATCAAGCCTAAAAAAGGACAAGTTACCAATTTTTCTAAAAAAGACCTAAAAATTTTTGCAGAAGAATTAGAAAAATCGTTTAATTCTTGGCTAGATTCGGAGCTATTTCGACCTATTGAGAAGAAACTAAGACAACATTTAAACTCGACTGATGAAATTCGGTTGATTCTACAAACAGAGGATGCTTTACTGAGGCATATTCCCTGGCATTTGTGGACTTTTCTTGATGATTATCGGAAAGCAGAATTGGGTTTGAGTTTGCCAGAAAGCGACAGAGTAGTAAGAGCAATTGATACCAGAAATGAAATGAGAATTTTGGCAATTTTAGGCAATAGTGAAGGTATTAATGTCATTGAAGATCGGCGGATATTAGAGAATTTACCTAATGCCGAGACTGTATTTTTAGTGGAGCCAACTCGCCAGCAATTTGATGAATTACTCTGGGATGAGCAAGGCTGGGATATTCTCTGTTTTTCAGGACATAGCCATAGTGAAGCTGACGGCAAAAATGGTTTTATTTATCTTAATAATAAAGATAAGCTAAGCCTTGAAGAACTTGAAAATGCTTTAAAAGCTGCAATTGAAAGGGGTTTACAGCTAGCAATTTTTAATTCTTGCGACGGTTTGGGATTAGCCACGAATTTAGCTAATTTATACATTCCTCAAATTATTGTTATGCGGGAACCTGTGCCGGATTTGGTAGCTCAAGAATTTTTGAAGAGCTTTCTAAAAGCCTTTTCTAGCGGCAAATCTTTATATATTTCTGTGCGGGAAGCGAGGGAAAAACTGCAAAGTCTGGAAGAGAAATTTTCTTATGCAAGTTGGCTACCAGTTATTTGCCAGAATCAGGCTGAAATTCCTCTAACTTGGCGAAGGATAGCGAAAAATTCTACTTTTACCAATCAAACAAATCATGAAGAAAATTACTACCAAATGGTTGAAAAGACAAAATGATGGATTCACCTTGATAGAATTGCTGGTTGTTATTATGATTATTGGCATTTTAGTAGGTATAGCTTTACCAAGTTTTTTGAGCCAAGTAGGTAAAGCTAAAGGAGTTGATGCAATTGTGAAATTAGACAATCTTGGAAAAAGCCAGTATTCTTACTATGGAGAAAATACAGAGTTTACAAGGGATTTTAATGCACTAAATTTTACTGCTGCGACTGATAATGAAAACTATCATTATGAAATTTTGGCTGATAATAGCTCTTTCAATGGAGCAATCCATGCGGCTATTGCTAAGAATCGACGTTTAAAATCTTATGTAAATGTGGTTTATTTAAAGGATGGTCAGCCTTTGATGTGTAAAACTGTAGAAGTGGCTCTCAGTTGGCCGATAAATCTTTTCGAGTTATTGCAGATATTAAATGATGTCAAATCTAATCCAGATAAATATTGTTAATTTTTGTGTCAACTTAATCTGAAAGCGGCTAATCGTTCTCTTCTAACTTGTTTATTGCGAGATGAAAATGGCAAGCTAAAATTCCTTAATTTTAGTCCCTACTATATCTCGGCAAATCAATAGTAGAGACTAAAATTAAAAATTTTAGACAAATACAAAACTATCAGTCGTAAAATTGCCTTGAATTACAGCAATTTGGTCAGACGTACCAGCCAAGTTGATAGAATTACCAACAATACTGTAATCAGAAAGCTTTCCATGTAACTGAATCAGATCTCTGCCCTGCTGGAAATCCTGAATTAACGCAACTCCTGCTCCCTTGTAATATGTATTTGTGACATCACCGAGAACAAAAGTATCTCTACCTTGACCACCAATCAATACATCTGTCTCATCACTTCCTGGTGTAGCACTAGATCGATCGACTCCAATCAGGATATCATTGCCACGCAAACCTGAGAGGGTATCGTTACCGCCTCCTCCTATTAAATTGTTATCTTGGCGATTGCCGGTAATGACATCTACATTGGGAGTACCGACGACGTTAACGAAATTGTCTACAGTAAAATTCAGAGTGCCAATACCAGGTAGATTGTTAACGGCTAAACTATTCGTTGACAAATCCACATTAATAGAAGCTACGCCGCTACCTGTAGAAGCATCAATGGTATTAATCTGTCCTAAAGGAGCGGTAATGTGTTCGATACTATTAAGGATATCGCTACCTGCTGCACCTTTGTCTACAATACCTTTAGCCTGAAGAGTAATCCCACTATTTAGGGAAAGATAGCTAACTGTATCGGTACTTTCTCCTCCACTCAAGGTATCGCTGCCAGTACCACCTAGAATGAAATTATCGGAAGCGTCTCCAGTAATATTATCATTCCCTGATGTGGTGTTAATACTATTAGCTGGTGGAGCTGGTGGAGTTGGTGGAGTTGGTGGAGTTTGATTTTGAGGAGGGTTGGGAGAATTGGGATTTGGTGGAGTTTGATTTTGAGGAGGGTTGGGAGAATTGGGATTTGGTGGAGTTTGATTTTGAGGAGCGTTAGGAAGATTGGGGTTTGGTGGTATTTGGCTTTGGCTAATAGGATTATTGCCCGGTGCATTGGTTAAATTAGGAAATAGTGTTGCCATTGGGTAATTGCCTCAATTAGTTTTATCAATGTGGTTAAAGAAGCTTTTTGGCTAAGGGAATGTAGTATCAATCAGCCTTTAATTGCCTCTCTATAATCATTAAGCTTGCTCAACATGACATTTATCCCTGTATTTGAATTACAGTTTTGTAATATGGAGTAACTAACTTTTTCCTAATTGTGAGCTATACAGGACTTACGCAACGCCGCCCTCTGGCGGTAAAAAACCGCCCAGAGGGCGGCGTTACGGAAATTAGTTATAATTACTTTGCTGGTTTCTATAATATTGCGATCGCTACTCTTAACCTCATCTCGTAATCGCCAACTCGTGAAACATCAACAGCGATAAAAAGAAATCAGCCATAAAAATCGACACCCAAGAAGTCACCACCGCCGCCGTAGCCGATCGCCCTACACCCTTCCCTCCCCCAGTCGTTGTTAACCCCCAACCGCAACCGATAATGCCAATAATCGCGCCAAAAATCACTCCCTTAACTACCACTGTCACCAAATCCCAGGGTTCCAAAAAAGTCCGCACTGATTCCAAAAACATCCCCGGAGGCAAATGATAAAAAGTCGCCGCCGCAAACGCGCCGCCGCCAATACCCACAACCACAGAAAAAATAGTTAAAATCGGCAACATGATGCAGCAAGCTACCACACGCGGTAAGACTAAATAATCCACTGGATTTGTTTTCAGCATATAAAGAGCATCAACTTGCTCCGTCACCTGCATTTCCCCAATTTCCGCCGCAAATCCAGAACCCACCTGTCCCGCTACCACACCCGCCGTTAAAACGGGTGCTAACTCCCGACAAAATGCGATCGCAAAAGCACCTCCCACTGCCCCCACCGCCCCAAATCGAATCAACTCCCGTGCCGATTGAATCGTAAAAATCATCCCCGCAAATAGAGCAATCAGCAATACCGCCCTCAGCGAACCCAACCCCACCGTTACCAAATGCTCGATCACCAGTTTGCGGCAAACCTTGCCTTTAAGCAGCCGCAACCATACTTGCCCCCCCAGCAACAAGGTTACGAAAAATCTCTGAAACCACCTGTCATCCAATGTTTCATCAGAGGCGCGATCGCGCCCTTCGCTGTATTTTGCAAACTCAGTTTTGACTGGGACAGACTTTTTGACTAAACTATTCCTAAAACTCATGCTCAACTTCAGCATCTGACGCTCCCCGGCCGCGTTTGTTACCGATGTCAATATACTTTTGTATTAATTTAATCTTCTCAAAATTAGAACTACTTTAGGCAAATGATGGCTAATTTTTAAGGAAAATTAATGAATTAGACTTAATGTCAGCTACTCAGTGTTTCCTACCCAACAAAGCTTAATCTGTAGCAAATTTTACTTACTCTGCACTTACGCATTACTTACGTAGGGCCCTCAACCGGCGCAGCATCGGCACCGTCAGGATCGCCGCGTTACAAACAATTCAATCTAAAATCGATTAGCGAGCTGCTACCATATAGCGAAATATATACTCAGCCACCTCAATATAATTGTAAGCTTTAGCTGTTGAGTCACCCCAGACGGTAACACCATGATCGCGGATTAATAAAGCAGGTATTGGTGGCGGCGAAATCGCAAAGCGAATGCAAATCTCCTCAGCAATTCGCGGAACTTCAAAATGATTAGTAAACAGCGGTATTACTACTTCTGGATTCTCTTCCCACACCCCCAAACCTTTGAGCATTTCAATAGCAGGCAAAGGTATTTTATCATCATCGGTAAATCGAGAGACTAAATTAGCCTCAACCGAGTGTACGTGATAGCAAGCTTGAGCTTCTGGAAAAGATTTGTAAATTGCCTGATGAATACTTGTTTCAGCAGAAGGACGACAATCTGAATGGGGTTGCTCGATAATTTTACCATCTATATCTATACGAATAAAATCTTTTTCTGTTAACTTTCCTTTGGCACGCCCACTAGCCGTAATCCAAAAGCTACCGTCAGTCAAACGAGCGGAAAGATTTCCCGCAGTACCAACCATCCAACCTTGATTATAAAAGTGGCTTGCTGCTGCAATTAAACTTTGTCTTAAATCACTATTCATTGTTAGTTGTTAATTGTTAGTTGTTAGTTGTTAGTTGTTAGTTGTAGGATGGGTGGAGTGCTTCGCGTAAACCATCTTTAAAGTTTTTAGTACAGTTAACAGTTAACAGTTAACAGTTAACAGTTAACAGTTAACTGTTAACAATTAACTCCATCGCTGGGATAAACTCTCAATTACATCAAAAAAATCATTCCAGCAAATGTAAGATTTCTGTTCCTTATCCAAATATTCAGCTAAGCGATCGCGTGCAAAAACAACAGGCGCAACCCTAGCCATATTCAAATCCGTCACCGAATCTCCAATTGCCACTTGCTCATCAGCCTCATACAGCCCCATTACCCGTACCTTAGAGACAAGTTCCGTATCCCCTTCAAACTTAGACAACACTTTTAGGTGAGAGCCGCTAGGGTCTAAATCTACCGCATAAATAGCCTCTGCACGAGCCGCCAAATCGCCCATCACCGTCTCTACCATCACCCGAATACCACCTGAAACTATCACAAAAGGTACTCCGCGATCGTTAAGAAAATCTAACAATTCTACCAATCCCGGTCGCATTAACTTCCCTTTAGAAAATTCGATAATCTCTTGATAACGTTCCGAAGGAATAGACTCTAATAATTGTCGGACTCCTGCCCGCAGCGTCAGCCGTCTAGCATACATTTCTGGTATTATTTGAGCCGATAACTCCGGCGTGAAGTGCTTTAGCATCCCGACAAAAGTTTCCTCAATTGCGATTGTACCGTCAAAGTCGCAGAATACAACTCGTTTCATTTGATTAGAGATTTGAGATATTTGCTGATCATTAGTCATAATTAATAATCATAATTAATTGTACCCTGCAACAAGGCCAAGTCCGTACAGAATTAATTTTACATTCCCACACCATTACAGTCAACAGCTAACAGTTAAAAAGTTAAAAGTTTTTACTTTTAGTCATGGTCTGTAGGCAGACAAATTAAATTATCATCTTGAGTATAAATCAAACCTTTAGAGCGCAATTTGCCCATCAAGCGCGTCACTGTCACTCGTGTAGAACCGATCGCGCTGCCAATTTGAGAATGAGTTAAAAGCCAAGGCAAGCGGTAGCCTCGTACTATATCTGGTTCTGCTTCATTAATGTAAGGTTCGCCGAATTCCTCGGTTAGCAAAGTCAGAAATCCGTACAATCTGTCAAGAGTTCGCCGCTGTCCTAATGTACTGAGCCACAATAGTTTTCGCTGATGCTGATAGCGAAAGGCATCTAAGACTTCCCGCCGGAAGTGAGGCCAGTTGTCTAGATCGTGCCAATACATCCACAGTACATTTGTTTGGTCGGTATGGGCGTAGGCTTGAAGTGTAAAAGGCGACTGAGCGACGAGTTCAAAGGGTTGGCCTGCGCCGACGAAGCCTAAAAAAGCTTCTTCGGGATTGCGGCGCGGGTTTTTTTTGCTAGTAGTGGCGCTGATTAGGGTAGATCCTACCAGTCGGATAGAACCGCGCTCTACTAAATATAGCAGGCCGGGTCTAGCAGGAATCCGCTCGTCTTTGTTAAAAGTTCGATAGCGGTAGTGTTCTTGGGCCCAGTCTATTATTCGCTGCCAAGTTAAAAAAGGTCGATTAGTGTCTGAAGTTGTGGAATTTGTTTGCATAACAGAGATGTTGGGAGATATGTCAACAAGGGACGAATGTTGCAGGCCCCTTTGTTTGGAAGTTGGATGTTCAAGTGCTCAGAACTTGCGATCGCGATCGCGTTAGATTTGCCTATGTAAGTCTGAGGTGGAATTTCAATGTAGCAAAAAATACATCCAAATGGTTAAGTTGACGAGACAGTTTGTATTAAATGGCTGGATTTTATACAAAAGAACTGTAAAAATGCCCATCACTTAGATATCCTGCTACACAGAAGTACGGAGGAATCACGGAGGTCGCAATTAGCGATCGGACGTATTTGAGTAGGTAAATGGAATCTCTGCTAATGTAAGTGTGCGATCGCCTACTGGCGATCGCAGTTAAACTGCGACTAGCAGAATATTTCAAAGACGGAGATGCGATCGCTTGCTATGACCAGTTTGGTGAAACTGTTGTTCAAAGAATTACGGCTACATTAATCTAAATCTATGAGCATAATCGTCTTCGGCAGTATCAATATCGACCTCATTGCCAAAACCCCTCGGTTGCCTCTTCCTGGCGAAACTCTACTCGGTCATCATTTCTTCACCGCAGGCGGCGGTAAAGGCGCAAATCAAGCCGTAGCTGCCTCCCGCTTGGGAATAACAACCCATCTGATCGGGCGTGTGGGAGGTGATAATTTTGGTCAAGAACTATTGACAAGTTTACAATCTTATGGATTAAATACAGACAAAATATTAATCGATAAAAGCACTCATTCAGGTATTGCCATTATCGCTGTAGAAGATAGCGGTCAAAATAATATTATCGTCATTCCCGGTGCAAATAATTGCATCAATGACACTGATTTAGAAAGGCTAAAAGAAATATTGCCAAAGGCGACAGCCTTGCTATTACAGTTAGAAATTCCCCTGCAAGTTGTCCAATCAGCGGCAAAAATTGCCTGCGAAGCTGGTGTAAAAGTTATTCTCGATCCCGCACCTTTTCGCTCAGATATTCCACTAGATTTTTATCGGTTAATTGACATTATTACTCCCAATGAAGTTGAAGCTAGCCAACTGGTAGGCTTTAGTGTTAATAACCAGGAAACTGCTGCTCAAGCCGCTGTTAAATTGCGTCAGTTTGGTGTTAATAATGCGATTATTAAATTAGGAGCTAAAGGTGTTGTTTGTGCTACGGCTGATGAAAGCTTTTTTATCCCTGCTTTTGCTGTCGAAGCTGTTGATACGGTAGCTGCTGGCGATGCTTTTAATGGTGGACTTGCAGCAGCGTTAGATGCTGGTTTATCTTTGCGGGAGGCTGTAGTTTGGGGTGCGGCGGCGGGTGCTCTGTGTGCGACTAAAAATGGTGCTCAGCCTGCTATGTGCGATCGCGCTACATTCGATGCTTTTTTGGTATCTGTTAACAGTTAACAGTTAACCGTTAACAATTTTAGTAGTTGCGATCGCCACCACCCCATAAACCCGAATCCCCTCCCGCTTCAAAACTTCAATTGCAGACTTGACCGTAGTTCCGCTAGTATAAATATCATCCACCAACAACACACCATTAGAGGGATGCCGACGGCGAAAACCTTTACCCAAAATCAAGGCTTCTTTCATCTCATCTTGCCGCTGTTTTCGCGAAAGGTCAAATAAGGGTTTAGTATCCTTCACTCGTTCCAAACCTTGTCGCTGCAAAGGCAAACCCGTCAATTCACAAAAATTCTCTGCCAAAAGTTCAGCCTGATTAAAACCCCGCTTTTTTAACTTTGCCGCGTGCAGAGGAATCGGTACAACTGTCAATTTGTCAATAGCTAATTCGGGATAATTTAACCAAGCTTGAGCCAGCCAGTGACCCAAAGGTTTAGCTATTTCCGGGTTGTTATCATATTTAAAAGCTGTGATCGCGCGTTTCAGCGCCCCTTGATACTGTCCCCAGACAAAAATCGGCATCTCTCCCTGCCAAAATTGACTCTTGTTGGCAAATTGACACTGCCAAATTTGTTTCTGGCAATATTGACAAAACTCCCCCTGTGCAGTCCGCTGACAAAGATAACAGCTAGACTTAAGAAATAAACTCCAGAAGGGTTTAAAGTAAGAAGTCCACCAACGTTTTTCCATTGTCAGATTTTAACTCAAACAGGACTTACGCACGATCGCAGTACGACCGCCAAGATGGCGGTTACTTGACCGCCAAGATGGCGGCGCTACGCATATTTTTGCGTAAGTCCTGTCAAAGTTCCCTGTCTTTGAATTAGCCTTAACCCTCAAAATTTACTTGTTACCACAAAATTTAATAAAATCTTAATAAAGTTGCTCGACAGGGTAAGAGCGTGCATAACCTCCACTGGCTCAATCAGATTCAACCCTCTGACCGAGAAACGGTTGGAGACAAAGCGTTTTACTTAAGCGACCTAATGCAGCGTGGCTACCCTGTTGCAGCGGGTTTTGTCGTCACGGCTCAAACATTTTGGGAGTTCATCTCAGGGATTGACTGGCTAGAACCCCTATTTGCCGATCTTCCTAATTCCTATCTATATTTTAATGCTGATAATCCCTGGCAACTCCAAGCGATCGCCCAGCGTATTCGTCACCAGATTGTCACCGCCAAACTGCCAGAAGCCTTAGCCTCCACCCTAGAGTCAGCAGTACAACAATTAGATGCCAAAGCCCTGATTTTTCGCCCTTCCCTGAGCAACCCTAGCATCAAAACTTCTGGCTTGTTGGAATCTCAAGTAGTATGGACTGATTCAGAAGCTATTGCTACTGGGATCAAACGAGCTTGGGCGGAACTTTTTAGAGCGAAAAGTCTATTTTACTGGAAACGTTGCGGTCAAAGCTTGCAGCAACTTATGCCTACAGTCTTAGTACAACCCCTGCGGAATGCGATCGCTTCTGGTTCCATCGCCGCCGATGGCGACGCAGCTTGGGAAATCCAAGCTAGTTGGGGTTTGGGTATGTCCTTAATTTGGGGAGAGGCTATTCCTGACTGCTACCAAGTGCAGCCAGAAACCAGAAATATCCAGAGTCAGCAGTTAGGTCAGAAAAACATCGCCTACAATTTAGCAAACGATCGGGGAGAAGGAGGAACACCGCAAAATTCTCATTTCATCCTCCGTCGCGATCGCGAAGCCTCTGCAACAGGAGTCTCCTTCGTGATTTCCGGTGCGGCCAGCCCTTTGCAGGCTTGTGCTCTCAGCGAAGTCGAGCAAAATCAATACGCTCTAGATAAACCTTACCTGGAAGGGCTGATGGATATGGCAGAAAAGGCGAAAACAGACCTTGGTTATCCCCTAGCGATGGAGTGGACTTTGTGTCAATTAGCATCAACTTCAGAGCCGCAGTTATACGTTACTCAAGTTTCTCCTTCAAACAGGCAACAGATAAAAAGCGATCGCGAACCTGAAAATCTGTCCCCCCCTGCCCCTATTTGCTTCCAGGGACTAGCAGCAGCGGCGGGAACTGCGATCGCAACTGCTCAAGTGATTACTAATCCCAACCCTAAGTTATCCAATTTTTTACCAGGAGGAATTTTAGTTGCCTCTGAAATTAGCCCAGAGTGGCTACCTTGGCTCAAACTTGCTGCTGGGGTAATTGCAGAACGGGGAGGAATGACTGGACACGGCGCAATTTTAGCCAGAGAACTCGGCATTCCAGCAGTTGTCGGAGTTGCTGATGCCACTCATGCGATTAAAACTGGCGATTCATTGTTAATAGATGGCAATAAGGGAGAAGTTTACTTAATGAGCGAAACTAATATTAATAATAGCACCTCTGGCAAGGCATACATCGGAGAAGAAAAATATACACAACTGTCTAATGCAACAGCTCAATCTCTGAGCATTGACGGGATGACTGAGTTTTCTTCAATGCTAAATTCTCGCTTACCAATAGCTACTAAGCTTTACGTTAATGTCAGCCAAACTAGCTCAATAGAGCGGATTAAAAATCTGCCTGTAGATGGTATCGGTCTATTGCGCTCGGAATTAATGGCACTGGAAGCCTTGGATTATCAGCATCCTAGTATTTGGTTGCAACAGGGTCGCCAATCAGAATTTGTAGAGCGAATGGCGCGTCAGCTAGCTCTATTTGCGGCTGCTTTTGCTCCGAGTCCTGTATTTTATCGCTCTTTAGACTTACGGGAATCAGGAATTGGCGGCTGCTTTAGTTATGTGTTGGAACCGGAACTATTTGATTTAGAGTTGACAGTTATTGATAGAGTATATCAGTTGGGATATAGCAATGTCAACTTAATTTTACCTTTTATGCGCTCGGTAGAAGATTTTTCTTTCTGCCGCAATCGGTTAGAAAAACTTTGGGGACGGTTGCATCCAGATTTTCAACTCTGGATTATGGCTGAGGTGCCATCGGTTTTATTTTTGTTACCTGATTATGTGAAAGCTGGCGTTCAGGGAATTGCGATCGGTACTAATGATTTAACTCAACTTTTATTAGGGATTGACCGGGATTCTGAACAAATGGCTAGTGCTTTTAACCCACGCCATCCTGCTGTGATGAGAGCGATTCAACAGTTAATTGAAATGGCTAATAAGGCAGGGATTCCTTGCTCTATTTGTGGGGATGCTCCGGCATTATATCCTGAAATGATTGACTCGCTAATCCGGTGGGGAATTACATCTATTTCTGTGAATGTGGAGGCGGTGGAAAGGACTTGTCTGGCGATCGCGCGTGCTGAGCAACGGTTGATGTTACAAGCGTCCCGCCAAATGTTGAGGCGATCGATTGCTGAATAGTGGTCGATTGTAGAAGTGGCCTACTAACCCTTGAAGTAATCAATTTCGGCGATAGAATATCATCTGATGTCATTACTTATGGAAGATGTTTTGTCAAGCGGCTCTTTGTTAAAATGAGTTGTATCCCCCAAAGGACGGGGGTAGTGACAGGTTAGGTAAGTAATGCCTAATATCAAGTCCGGTTGATTACCCTGATTCCTTGGGAGCGATCGCAGAAAACTGGATAGCAATCCGTTTTTGGTGCGATGATGACTATTAACCGGATTTGATATCAGTCTTGTTAAGGTGATTAACACGCTACCAGGAAAAAACTATGAAATTCAAAATTTTGACAGTAGGTATTTTGAGTGCGATCGCATTCATTAATCCCAGTACAGTTTTGTCTCAACCTTCGCCAGACGGCGGGCCCAGACCAGGGTTTTGGCAACCAGAAGTACAGGTCGATCTGAATCGCGATATTACCCTGATTTTAATGAATCAGACAGGATTAAAGTTGGGATATGGAGATTCTGAAAAAGGTTTATCATCTTTATCTCCCGGAGAAACAGTACGTATTATCATTCGTAAGGGAAATAGGACGGGGGATATTGCCAATATTCCGATTAATGTTCAACAGGGAACTAATGCGCTTACCTATCAGTATAACGTTGACAAGAAGACGAATGAGGTGACGGTTCGCATCAACATTGGTGGTGGTTCAGCACCTCTAGATAGGTCTGTTTATATTGATGAAAAGGGGCGTGTCTATTCTTTCTAACCTGAGAATTTTGACTGCTTTTCCGGGTTGATGGTATAGCAATTGATAAGTGAAGTAAAATCCGGCTCGATACTCTTCGATCTAGTTTAACAGGAGCGTGCGGCCGGATGCCACCACTTTTGCCAATGCGATCGCCATGAAACACAGAATTTTGACAGCAGCAGCTTTATTAGCTACCTTCAGCATAGGGATACCAGCCGCAGTATTTTCGCAACCAGCCTCAGATAACCGATATCAACCAGGATTCTGGCAACCAGAAGGGAAAGTTAACCCCAATCGCGAGATTAAAGTTCAGCTTTTGAATCAGACTGGTTATACTTTGGAATATGGCAAAGTTGAAGGCTATCCGAGTTTGATAGCTCCAGGAGAAACGAAAGATGTTTATATTGGAATTAGCAGCCGTAAAGGTGATATTGCTAATATTCCGATTAATGCTCCCCAGGGAACTGTACCGCTGAGATATGAGTATCGGGTTGTTAATAATGTGGTGACAGTTAGGATTGTGCCAACGAGTGCGGCCGATGTCAATCAAGGGCGGGCAGTTTATATTGATGAAACGGGAAGAGTTTACACTTTTTAAGTAGGAATTGGGGCGGGTTTTCTCGCCCTGTTTAATATGCGATATTTGTAACTTTTATGCAGCGGTAGAAATTATGTTAAAAGAATTAGATAAAGCTTTGACAAAAGTAGTTATTTATGGTAAGTTTATAATAAATTTACTAAATTGAGCTAATTTTTTTATGCCTATTAGTCAAATTATGGCAGTAGCTAAGTCTCTGAATCGGGCTGATAGATTACGTCTTGCTCTTTTTTTGTTATCAGAATTAGCGCAAGAAGAAGGTGTAAGTTATCCGGTTCAGGAAGGAGTTAGCGATTTTTCCAGTGTCACACTTTATAACTCTTATGAAGCCGCAGAAATCATGTTACAAGAATTAGCTAAAGAATCGTAACTCAGATATGCGTGATGCTCAAAGGTTCTTTTTTTCCGAAACTTATAGTAGTAGTGGCTTACCCAACAGTTTACCTTATTTACAATTAACTTTGAATTATGCCAACCACTCTATTAATGTATCTGGTTTACTAGACACAGGTGCAACTATTAATGTATTGCCTTATCAGATTGGTTTAGATTTAGGAGCAGTTTGGGAAGAACAAACTATTTCTCTACCTTTAGCTGGTAATTTAGCCGCATCTGAAGCAAAATTATTAATCCTATCAGCAACGGTAAGTGCTTTTGCTCCAGTCAGATTAGCTTTTGCTTGGACAAATAATAGAAATGCTCCTGTAATTTTAGGACAGGTAAACTTTTTTCTGGAGTTTGATGTCTGTTTTTATCGCTCCCAAGGTGCTTTTGATATTCGCCCAAAACCAATTTGACTATCCAAAAAGTTGTGGGATAAATAAGTCTAGTGCATCGGATAAAACCCTCAAATCCGAAGCACGACAACCATTTTAACCATTGTACTACACCTCAAAGCAATGGCAGCAACTTAACTACACGCTGAAATAAAGCATAATTTTTTAAATTTACCCCAATAAATATATGAATACCTCGCAAGCTTAGACCTCAACCAAGTCTAAACAAGCGAGAAATTTCACAATACTTAACTTTCAATTTTCAGAAGCAAAGTTGGCCAACTCGCTTCGACCTCGTGCATTCAAAAATTAATCAGAGGTAGAAACGAACATGAAATCTACATCTACTTTTGTAGCCTTTTTGGGACTATTAATCTTAGGATTGGAGTCAAATTTAGGACTTTCGCTAGCAGCAGTTAATCATACCAATGGACAGAAAAATCAAACAGAAAAAATAATCGTAAACACTAATGTTGTGCCAGAATGCAAGCACAATGATGGCAAATATCCATGTACTAATTAATATAAACAGTTAACTGTTAACAGTTAACTAAAAAGCGATCGCCCTCCCTAAAAAAAGAGCGATCGCCTAAATAATTAAAAATTAAAAATGCAAAATTAAAAATGATGGAATTAAATTTTTAATTTTTAATTTTTAATTTTTAATTCTCACTTCCTCCTAGCCCGTATTCCGCATTCCAGCAGCAATACCATTAATAGTTAACAAAGCTCCTCGCAACAATTCACCCTTGCTATAACGCGAGTGAATCACCCCAGGAACCCCTGCCACACCATGCTGCCGTAACCGCTTCAATAAAGCTACTTGCAACAAACCTAAAGGCACAATCGTAGCATTCCGTAACAATACAGAACGCTGTAAATCTGGGTCTCCATCCAGCAAACGCTCATGGCCAGTAATAGTCAAAACTAGATCCCGAATCAAGTGATATTCAGTCGAAATTTGCTCAAATAGAGCCTCAAAGCGTTGCCTATCTGCCGGTGCTGATAACTCCCGAACATAGTGGTGAGCAATTTGCAAATCCACCTTAGATAAAGTCATTTCTACCTTAGAAATCACCATCTTAAAAAACGGCCATTTCAGATAGAAATATTGCAAAAGCTTCAAATGTTCTTCCGGTTTCTCCAGCAAAAACTCCTGTAAAGCAGTACCGACTCCATACCAAGAAGGCAACAAAAAGCGGCTCTGAGTCCAACTAAATACCCAAGGAATTGCCCGCAGAGTGCTAATATCTTTCTTGCCTCCGCTGCGACGCGCCGGCCTTGAACTAATTTGCAACTGACTAATTTCTTGAATGGGAGTAACTTGATGGAAGAAATCAACTAAATCCGGCTCTTCATAGATTAAATGACGGTAGTGCGATCGCGACCTTACCGACAACTCCTCCATAATCTCATTCCAAGGGTCAATCCCATCAAAACCAGTGTGCAGCAAACTAGCCTGCACCACAGCAGCCGTCACAGTTTCCAAATTGTAAAGCGCTAAGTCAGGCAACGAATATTTAGAAGCCAGAACCTCGCCCTGTTCAGTAATCTTAATTCTGCCACTAATACTCTTACCAGGTTGAGCCAAAATCGCCTTATAAGCAGGGCCACCGCCACGTCCCACAGAACCACCGCGTCCGTGAAAAATGCGTAAATCCACACTGTATTTTTCAGCGATTTGCTGCAAAGCCTTTTGAGCTTTGTGAATTTCCCAATTACTACTAAGAAACCCAGAATCCTTATTACTATCCGAATAGCCCAGCATGACCTCTTGCAGAGAAGAAGAAGGCAAAGTTTCATCTTTTTGGACTGCATAACCACCAGCAAGCATAGCGCGGTAGAGAGGCAATTCAAAGATGGCTTGCATGACTTGCGGCGCTTTTGTCAAATCTTCCACTGTTTCAAACAGAGGAACTACATTAATGCTGCCAATACCAGTAGCAGGGTCAAAAAGTCCCGCCTCTTTAGCTAAGAGCAAAACTTCCAGCAAGTCGCTAACATCATGACTCATGCTAATAACATAAGTTTGGCAAATTTCCGGGCCAAACTCCTGCTGCATTTGTCGCAAGATGCGGAAAGTCTCAATCGTCTCGCAAGTTTTCGTAGAAAAGGGTAATTCTGCGGGGATTAGGGGACGACGGGTTTGCAATTCCGTAGCTAGCCAGAGCGATCGCTCCGATTCCGACATTTCATTGTAAGGTTTAGGCAGAATTTGCAGATATTCAGCAACTTCTGACAAAGCATCAGAATGAACCGACGACTCTTGGCGGATATCTAAATGGGCTAAATTAAAGCCATAAATTTCTACCTGGCAGATCAGATTTTCCAAGTCTCTACAACTCAGACCAGTTTCCACCAAATTACGCTCAATTAGCCGTAATTCCGCCAGAAACTCCACACCAGAAGGGTAAAGTCCCACCAGTCCCGGATTCTGGGAAAGAGCTTCCCGTTCCCTTTGTAACTCGTCTCCTTTATAAAGTCGCCAATTGCGATCGCGCGTATTTTCCAACCGCTTAAGTACATAAGCCAACTTCAAGCGATAAGGTTCCTGACGGTAGCGAATCGCCCACTCATCGTAAACCTCTTGAATTTCCAACTTATCGCGATCGAGAGACTCCAACAACTCCGGTAGCACATCACTCCAGTGCAGCGACAAACTCAACAATTCGCTCAGCTTTTTCACCGCACCGATATACTTCTCCAGCACCAAATGGCGCTGATAGCAAGAAGTTTGCCAAGTAATTTTCGGAGTCACAGAAGGATTACCATCCCGATCTGACCCCACCCAAGAACCGAACTTACAAAAATTGTACTTCGGCGGATTTAGATAGGGAAAAGAAGCGTGCAAAGCTTGCTTAAAGCGATGGTAGAGTTGTGGAATCGCATCAAAGAGCACTTCCTCAAAGTAGTGCAGAGTATACTCCACCTCATCAAGCACGCTAGGCTTAAACTGGTGTAGCTCATCAGTGCGCCACCACAGGCGAATTTCTTCCATCAACTGCTCTTGTAGCGCTTGCGCTTCCCAGGAAGACACTACATAAGGACTTTCCTGACTACCAGTACCCAGAACATCAAAATTTTCTTCAACTTGATCCAACTGTTGCAGAATCTTAGCGATCCGCCGCTGCTTAGTGCGAATCGTGTGGCGAACAATTTCCGTCGGGTGAGCCGTAAACACCAGCCGGATGTCCAAATTATCAATCAAACGCTGAATTTGTTGAGAAGGCACATTCAAGCGTCGCAACATCGGGAATAAGTGATGGAAAGTCCCTAAGTCCCTCGGCGAATTATTGCTGCTTTCCTCCACCTGAGCTGTAAAGCTTTGAAAATTTTCCTCGTATTGGCTGGTGTGGCCCTGCGACTTAGAAAAAGCCAATCCGCTAGCACCATTACCGCCGACATAAGCTAATTGTTGGTCTCGTTGTTCGTAGTGCTGCTCAACAATATTGATGAGCTGGAAATACAGAGCAAAAGCGCGAGCCGCACGAATTGCGGCATTCAGGTCAAGCTTTTCGATAAGCTGCAAGACATTCGACTCCAGGAAATGAGGAGCCTGACCATCTGGGCCGTTAATCGATCGCATCTGCTGAATTAAATCAACCAGTTCTTGACCGCACTCTTGTCGCAGCACTGACTCCCACAAGTCCTCTACGATTTTCAGGCGATTACGCAGAAACAGGTCTGAGGTAGCAAACGGGACAGGAGGCGAAACGACTTTTGTAGTGATGGCCTGATCTGACGAGTGGAGGACTGAACTCATGGGGTCTGTTCCTCAATAGCTGCGGATATCCAATCAATTGTACAGTTAACGGTTAAATCTTAACTGTTAACTGTTAACAGTCTCTAAGAGTCTTGGCGTGGGAAGTTGAGGACAGGGAGGCGATCGCCACGAAACAGTTCCTCACTAGATGAGCCAATTGTCGCAATCAACTCAGCAGCAGCTCTGCTAGCCAACAGCCCAAAGAGCAAAGGTGCAGTCCCAAAGCTCAATATAATATCTGAGGGAATTTGTAAATTAGGACTCTGGGACGGCTTAGTTTCTGGTAAATTTTGCCGAAAGGACTGCATAAAATAGACCTCCTGTGTGATTAATTTTCACTCTAATCCCGACACTCTATAATGCTAGCGATCAATGCACTTATAACTAAGTGTGCAAAAATACACTCGTGGTGTGCTATCTCTAGGAAACAAATTTACCCTTAATGAAATCAAAGCCCCCATGTTGAATGCGAAAGGGAGCATCTTGACAGACAATCGATCCGCCTTAACGCAGTGGGCCGGGGCAGCTTTGGGGCTTCCCGAAGTGCAAGTACAGGTGCGGTTGCGGGGCAATCACCTGCACATTCTTTGCGAAGCCGTAGAGTGTCCGCCCCAGAGTATTGTAGTCGCACAATATTCAGAAGCCCTGAGTGTGACTGACCTCGAAAAACTGGTTCCTCGCAATCTACCTCGGATTTACCAAGTGTTTTTGTGCGGTAGGAGACTGGGTGCTAGACAAAATAACTGGACAGTGAAGCTGGAGTGCAACAGCCCCAACCGCAATCAACAACCGCTCAAACGTCAGGAAGCTCAACCACTGGTAACTCCCCCCCCAGCATCGCCAACAGGTTCCAAAGAAGTTAGAAATTTAGGCAAAAGCAAGCTAGAAAGGGAAATTTCCCAACCGCACAACGCGCCCAACCAGGCCTCTAACGCGATCGCAGTACCAGGCGAAGTAAGAATTAGTACGGACAATGTGCCAATTGCCGCTCAGAGTCAAGAAAATGAAGTTTTTGCAACTTCACCCCTAACGATCGATACTGCCTCCACTTCTAGGCTAAGTGCGGCATCTGTTCCCCTTCATCCCTTATCTTATCCCATGACCGCAGGACAAATAACGCAGCAGAGTACAGCGACTCTAGAAGTACCTTCAGAGGAGAGCAACAGCACTCAAGATGAGGGAACTTTGACTATTTCCTGCGAACGTCTCGCTCGCCGGGGCTATCCTGATGCTATTGCTAGCTACCTTAGTGAAATTCTGGGAGCTTTGGGAGTCTCGGTTAAAGTTAGCATTCGAGAACAGGGAAGTGAAGGCGCTCTTGAGCGAGGGAGCGAGGGAGCGGGGGAGAATAGTGTAAGTTCTCCTCTGTTACTGGTTCGCAGGTTGTGGGTGTTGTGCGAATCAGCATACAGTCCAGATCCTTCGTTGTTAGCAGAGCCCATTGCTCAGCGGTTGCGGGATCTGAAACTGGAAGATTTTCGGGATGCGGTAATTTGCAGCCAAGTTAGGGGTGAAGCTAAGCCAGATTGGATGTTGCGGGTCGATCTGACACCTCCGAGTCAAATGCTCAAGGAATGGGCTCGCTGGGGAGATGTAGCTGCGATCGCACGCCTATTAAATGAGGAATTAGTTACTTTTGGTATCGAAGTTCGAGCCACACTTAAAGAATTTACCCTGCATTTATTTTGTAACAACGCTCTTGGGGAGAGAGGGAGCAGGGGAGCGGGGGCCCAGGGGAGCGGGGGCGCAGGGGAGACGGAGAGACAGAGAAGTTTCTCAGTCCCTAGTTCCTCTACTCCAGATAAACAGGTTGTACGGGAGGCGATCGCGCCCATTTTAGCTGCGATCGCACCCCAAGGTATTCGCGGAGCCACCGTCTACGGCGTGGAAGCGCCCCGCAGTCAGGGAGAGGAAACTCCGGTTTGGATAGACTGGCTGGATCTGCCAGCGGCTCACCACCCCGATTTAGCTGTAAGTGCTGTCACACTGGCGACTCAAGGCGATCGGTCTGCTCTAACATTTTTAATCAACCGCCTGCTCAATCCCAATCTTGACCGCAAACTGCAAACTGGGGGTATTCGCGCCCTGATTTTACCCAAAGGCGATTTGCTCCACATTATGAGCGAATCTCCTACCTGTCCATCTCAGTCTAAGGTAGGGCCGCCCATTGCCCAATTCCTCCGCCAGCTAAAAATTCCGGGCATTGTCGGGGTGCGTGTCTACGGCCGTCGCGCTGGCCAAAAACTCCCTCTGTGGCGCTATGGCGTTGAGGTGAGTACAGCCGTCCCCGAAGTATCGCCAGTCGCCCCTGCAAAGCCACTGTCAAAAATCGCTAGACCTTCATTCGATCGAGATATTGTCCCGGAGTTTGCTCCCTCCGCAGCAGATATGGCTTTCACTGGCTTAGAGGGGGATTTGGTTTTAAGTCCCGATTTTCCAGGGACAACTGTAAGGCCAGACGAGAGAATTCGGTCTCGGCCTCGCAAGCTTGGTCAGGGGTTATTGGGATTACAGCGATCGCTAATTAGTTCTGGCCTGTTTGTTCCTAACGACGCTTTATCTACTACTGTTGCTAATTCTAATGATGGGTGGCGCGATCGCCGGACAGCGATCGCTCTAGTTTGGGCTGCGGCTGGATGTTTGCTAGCGTTTCAAACAGATTCCCTTCTGGGTAAGTTCCTGGAATCTTTTGCTAGCAACAACACAACCACCCAGGTAGAAGAGCGGGGGAGCAGGGGAGCAGGGGAACTCTTGAGCAGGGGAAATCTTGAGCAGGGGAGTATTACTGACTCTTTTCACTCAAAACCACTAACCGTAGCTCGGCGCGAAGCGTTACCAGGAAAGAAGCAAACCGAAGCAAGCTCTCAAAACGGCTCAGCATTGGGAGTACAGCAAAGCAATCTCTCTAATCCCGAAACCCGCGAGGTCAGCTTACCTCAGCTACCGTTACAGCAATCGCCGCAAAGTAATAGTACAGAGGTATTCAATGGTTCTGGGTTTACTAAACCAGGTACTGCTAGCGTCGAAATATCAGCTAATAACAATAGCCAAGAGTCATTTTCAACATCAGATAGTGTAGAAAATTACCCAACTTTTAGAAGCGATCAGCTTGATGAGCAGCTAGTGCGCTACCAAAAATATATTCGCACTCATAAACGGCTCCCGGACATTATGATCGTAGGCAGTTCTAGGGCTCTGCGGGGAGTTGAGCCAACTGTACTGGAAAAAGCTTTGGCCGAGCAAGGATATCCGGGACTGAAGGTTTATAACTTTGGGGTAAATGGCGCAACTGTCCAAGTTGTAGACTTGATCTTACGCCGGGTTTTACCCGTGGAGCAACTGCCAAAATTGATTGTGTTAGCGGATGGGGCCCGTGCTGTCAATAGTGGTCGGATTGATGTTACTTATAATGCGATCGCGACTTCGGAAGGCTACAGACAACTCGCTCAAGGAACTTGGAAAATCCACACCAACAGACTCGCTCAAGCCACATCCAAATCCGCCGCCCCCGTCCCCCTTTCTCCTATAGCAGAATTTGTGCAAAATATAGATAACAGGGGTGTGGCGATCGAGGAATTTCTGAATCACAGGTTAGAGCGAGTCTCTGGGACTTACCGAAACCGCGATCGCTTGAAAAGTTTTTTGCGATCGCTAATTATTAGTCAGCAACAACCTGCGCTAGTTCCCAACAAGGAACCGCAAATAGCAAAGCAAAACCTAATAGTAGACAGCGGACAAAAAAGCGAATTTGACTCAAATGGGTTTCTTCCTATCGATCTCCGTTTCGAGCCTGCTACTTACTATCAGCAACATTCCAAAGTATCCGGCGATTATGATGCTGACTATCAAAGTTTCCAACTCGTAGGAAGGCAAACTGATGCTATCAAAAACCTTGCGGAATTTACCAAAGCTCACAATGTCAATTTAGTTTTTGTTAATATGCCCTTAACTAAAGATTATTTAGATCCCGTGCGAGGTGAATATGAACAAGAATTTCGACAGCAAATGCAGCAGCTAGCAGCCGAAACTGGATTGATTTTCCGAGATATCGGTCTTTTGTGGCCAGAGGCGCGGGAAAACTTTTCCGACCCCAGCCACCTCAACCGCTATGGTGCAGTTGAAGTCTCTAAGCATTTAGCTCAAGATCCAATGATTCCTTGGCCAACTCGTAATTAAATTTGTTAACTGTTAACTGTTAACTGTTAACTGTTTCTTTCATCACTTCCGTAACGCCGCCATCTTGGCG
>NZ_JARFTR010000037.1 GCF_029167235.1 Kamptonema sp. UHCC 0994
GCCGCCTTCTAGGCGGTAATTGAACCGCCTAGAAGGCGGCGTTACGTAAGTCTTAATTGCCAAGAAGGTTGCTATATCGCTACCACCTATGGATAATGGTACAGTTATTTATTAAATTGACTCGTATAACTAACTAAGCTCAAACAGAAAGAGAGCTAAATCTAAGATTATCTTTGAACGGGACAGACGGGGCTCGAACCCGCAACTTCCGCCGTGACAGGGCGGTGCTCTAACCAATTGAACTACTGTCCCAGGTGTTCAGGCACAATTTCCATTATGCCGATCGCGTCACAATTTGTCAAGGGGTTTGCTGAAAATTTATTCCGAACCCCAAAAATTGGGTCAATTGCAGGGGGTTGAAGTTGTTGTCACTAACCAAGACAAGCGATCGCTTCCCATCCGCCAGCAAGGGCCCAAAAGCCAAACCCTCCAGATTATCCAGCCCCAGGTTGAGGTCTTTTAAGTCTAGGAGCAGCCTCTTCTGAGCAGGCGAGACTTGAGTGAGGCGACTCTTGAGGCTGTCAATCCCCTGAATATTATCAGCTTTTTCCAAAGAAACGTCAAATATCCTAATCGTAATTCCGTTTGCTTGAGAAAACGCACGCTCTAAACTCAGAAGGCGATTGTCTGCGATCGCGACTAAATCCACTAAACCATTAGTAATAAAACTTCCAGGGGGAGTAGACTCACCAACTAGGGGTTCGGTGATATACACAAACTCTTGTTCTGGCTGACCGCTAGCTAAATTATAGCGCAAAATTCGGCAAGTTGTACCTGTTTGATTTGTAGGGACATCGCCATCTTGAACCAAAGCATTTTCTGTGGCTGTAAACAGATATTTTCGATTGGGAGTAACAGTCAAACTTTCCAAACCTAAGTTATTACGTATACCTCCATCGCCCTTAGCATTGGGCAAAAATTTATCGGGAATTGGTAGGGTTTTTAATAACTTTCCTGTGACTGAAAACTCCTTAATAAAAGGATTAATCTGGCGTTCAACATCTCCCTCAGAAGAGACAAAAATACTCTCTCCAGTAAAGGCAATTCCCTCAGAATCAAGGCTCAAAGGAGCAAAAGGTTTACCATCTTCATCTAACAGCGTAGTTACGCCTATAATTTTCACTCCTTCTGGTTTCAGTTTGCCAGAAGTTAAATCAATTTTGAGGGTATAAAACCGAGCAGGAGCCTTTTGGCTGCGGTCATCAGAAATAGTATAATAAACTTCTTTACTAGCATCATAAGTAATGCCTGAAAGTCCACCTACTTCTGTTTGCTGAAACTCTAAGCCAGTTGAAAATGCTATTTCTCCGATAAAATCGATTCCTGCGATTGTCAAAGGTAGAACGGGCAAACCCATGACAATGATTAAAATAAATCCTATTAGCAGACAGTAGACAAAAGAAGTGAATTTTATGGCTTTCCTCATCTCTAATTACCGAGGAAACCAGTATAAATCAGTTGCAGAGATAGTAGGCTGAAACTCATAAATTCGCCGTAAATGATTAGCTAAACGTTCCCCACCTAAAGGAGCTAAAATATAATCTTCAACTCCTAAATTCCGCTCTACCCAAGGTAGGCTAAACTTAACTTTTGGACTAAGGGCCACAATCGGAACTTGCTGGAGTTGCGGGTAGCATCGGAGTTCTTCAGCCCAAGCTTGACCCTCTGTTTCTGAAATTTCTGCATAAATCAGCACCATGTCTACTACACTAGGCAAAAATTGAGAGTGGACTGCTTCTATATTAGATAAAAACGTCACTTCAAATCCATTAACAGAGAACAATCTTTTCATTGTTCTAGAGTCAGTTGGGGGTGTACCAATGGCAACTACACGGGTTTTTTCTACTCGATCTTCAAAATTTTGCGGTGTTGTGTCAGCCGTCATTTTCTCTGAATTTAATGGGTTATTACAGAGAGTACAGTTGGGAACGTTATAGGCACTTCCTTCGGATACTGGAATGGGTAAATTGCAGCGGGCACACTGGATGACTGTACAGTTTCCACCGAGAAAATTGCCAAAGCAATCAATATCGCCTTCAACATAAAGTTCGCGAAAATCACGCCGTTCCTGTAGCTGTTTCCAAAATTCGTTAAAGTCACGATGATAGCCCCAATATTCATAAACTAATCCCCGAAAAAATAGTGGGCCGCTCATGGGACTCAGTATACTTTTGCCGCGACTAACATAGTAGGCAACATAGCTCATTAGCAACTCTATATTTGTATTTTTTTCGCTAGTTTTTTGCTGGGTTGGTATAAGATTACTAGCTTGATTTTGCGAAGAGAGAGGGAGTTGGGAAATCAAAGAATGGCTATTCTTTTTCGTGGAACTCAACATTCTTGCTGTTTTCGCTTGAGAAAGGGTCAGTTCTGCATCAGCAATCATTTGAGCAGGAGAAGATTTGCTATCAGGAATAGTGCTAGCAATTCCGTAACTGAGGGTAATGTATTTACTAATTTGAGAATTGCTATGGGTGATTTCTAATGCCTTCACCCGAAAACGGATTTCTTCTACAATTAGAACAGCATTTTCCGCCTCTGCATTTGGTAATATTGCTGCAAATTCTGTATCGCTGTAGCGAGCGACTAAAGCACTCGAACGATTCACGGTAGAACGAATTGTTGTAGCAATTTGTTTCAGACAACGATCGCCTGCTTGATAACCGTAGGTGTCGTTATATTTCTTGAGAAAATCGATCTCCCAAATAATCAGAGATAATGGTATCTTTTCCCGTACAGCCCGCTGCCACTCTGATAAGAGATATTCGTCAAAGCGCTGTCGGTTGGCAATTAAAGTAAGACGATCTAATAAAGTGAGTTGCTGCAACTTTTCCTGAGCTATTTGCAACTGCTGATTGAGTTCTGATTGCTGAATTGCGATCGCGATTTGAGTTGCCATTCCTTTGAGCAAGTCTATCTCTGAAGTTTGCCACTGTCTAGATGCCGAACATTGATGCACAATGAGCAATCCCCAGAGTTGATTTCCGGTTAAAAATTCTGATTCTGGAGTATTTTGTAAGATTGGTATTGCCAGCCTTGCTTTGATATTAAAAAATGTTAGCAATTGAATCAGCCGTAGATCGAGTCCGGCATGGTGGATGTCGGTAATCGCAAAACATTTTCCGTTCTGATACTGTTGAAGGTATTTTTTTTCTAAAATAGAGGGATAGTGAATAATAAATTCGAGCATGGAAGGGAAATCGGAAGCTACTGCTTCTACGACTGCTGAACCGTTCCCATCTGCTAAAAAGCGATGGATAATTACCCGATCGGCTTGTAGAAATTCCCGCAATTCTGCAACTGTGCTATTCAGGATTTCCTTAAGGCTTAATGATTGCTGAATTCGCTCTTGCATGGCTCCAATTAGCCGATCTCGATCGCACTGCTGCGCTAGTAATTTTTCTACTTGTTTGCGTTCGGTAATGTCCTGGATAATATTTAAGATAATTTTTTCTTCACCAATTTCTATGCTTTTGGCAGTGACTTCAACAGGAAATATTTCCCCGTTTTTGCGGAGGTGAACAGTTTCAAAAATAAAAGCTTCCTTCTCTGCTTTCGCCATTTGCTCAGCGAACCCATTCAAATTATCGGGGACTTGTAAATGCTGTATATTTAAAGAAAGTATTTCTTCCCGTTCATAACCGTAAGCTTGGCAAGCGGGCTTGTTTGCTTCAGTAATTCTGCCATCTAGTTGTAGGAATAATACTATGTCACGAGTATTTTCGGAAAGTAGCTTATAGCGTTTGACTGTCTCTTCTACGTGACTATGTTTGCCGATCGTGTTGCTCAAACCGTAAGGAATTTCCTGATTGCAATGTCTACACAACCAGTAAAGTTTTCCGAGGCGGACATGAGACAGCAAAGGGTAGGAACACAAGGGGCAAACATATTCACTCATAATCTATAATTGCGATTGTGAATCTAAAGGTGTTGTTTAAATCCGCAGCTAAGCTGCTGCTCCTCAAATTATTATTACTGAAAATCATAAAAAATTACTATAAGTTTACAAATTTTTAATAAACTCAAAGAAACTTTGCATATAGAGACTTTTTTTAAAGATTTTGTGAAGACGAAAAAAGCAGATTTTTGATGGCTAACAAATAATTAAATATTCTGCAAAAAGCTTGCTAACCAATCCTTAACGTGGTATGTGGCTCGGCAGTCGTCTTCATTATAGCGCACGATCGCATCCAGAAAGGCGCGATCGCCCGTTTTTAACCACTCATCATACCAGCAGACGCACTGAGCCCCGTTAGCTTTAGCGTCGCGCCACTCAAAACCCATCCAGCGGGCAATTGGTTTGAGGGCGTAACTTTCCACTGGCAAAGTCACGGTTTGCGTCACCTGTTTGTGAATATCGACAAACCGCTTCAGCACTGGTTGCCACTGGTAAGCGGGAGTTTTGTAGCGCCGCGCTAACCGTTTTACAGTCTGGATTTCATAATCGCAAAAATGAAAAATAGGCGCTATGGGATAACTCCAAACTAAGTCTAAAAATTGTTGCCAGATCAAACCTTCATCTGCGGGTTGTTCCGCCAAAAAGGCATGATAAATCTCTGTATTTGTCCGTCTATCAACCACCAATAAACCTTGTAAATAATCTAAATTTATTTCTGGTTCCGCTTCTAAATCAAAGTATATTTCTATTGGTGTAGTTGTTAAAAAATTAGGTTGGGAATTGGGAATTGAGAATGGGGAATTGGGAATTGAATTTTCTGATTCCCCATTGCCAATTGTCAAATTTCGGATCGTTGCTTGATTTTTCAACTTTGATTGAGCTTGCTGCACTAATTGCGCTGCTATTCCTCCCTCAAATTCTCGGTAATTAATTAACAATTCAGGATTTGCTAATGCCAGAGATTCGATTGTAGTTAAATTAAGTTTTTGCAGTTGAGCATAACGTGCAGGTGTGACTCCTGGCAATAGAGAAAGATGTTTTTTTGATTCGGCGATCCCATAACAACTGGTATACCAGCGGCAAAGATTGCACTTTTGACGAGAAATAAACATCTCTGGCTCGTTTTTTTCTTGAAACATCTGAATGCAATGTTTTAAAATTTCCTGCATTTGAGGCAATCGCTGTAACAAATTCACCGCATAAGGCCCTTTTTCTCTTAGAATTAGCCATGCAGTTTCAGGCATTACTCCCTGTATTGATGCTAATATCTGCGCGTGAAAAGCACCGACAATTTGATAGTCAAGTTTGGGTCGCTTGGCGATCCAAATGTCGGCAGGAACGTAGATCCAATCGCCAAAATCTGAATTTCCAGGCTGTTTTACTAGCAAGTGAGGACGGCTAAGTAAGGCGACAGTTGAAGGGATAAATGAGGAATTTTCTATGCCTAATACTTCCAGATTTTCGATTGATGCTGATATTTTTTTTGACTTCTCAGATTGCAAAAGCACTCCTCGATAAATGCGGTCAACTCCTTGCCGCATTAAACTCAAAGTAGCTTCTGTACCTGCGACCCAATCTCCATTAGGATAGTACGGTTGTTGATAGGTCTGCTGTTCTAAAATTGTCTGGCGATAAGTTAAGCTATCCCGGATCAGTTTCAATAGAAAGTCGCTGGCTGGATCTAGCTGGTTGATATCTCCGTAGACATCTAAAAATGCTCGGCGATCGCAGCGTTGGTAGTTAAGAAGTTGTTTGTCTGTTATCAACATTTACGGATGATATGGATTTTAGATTTTAATTTTAGATTGGGGCGGATAGCTTATTCTTAAGGTTAACTGACTGCTGGACAAAAATATCAGGGATAACACAAATGACAAATTCAAAATTAGCAGCTCATCGGCAACATTTTCCAGCTTTAGCTAATAAGGCTTATTTTAACTATGGGGGGCAGGGCCCGCTGCCCCAGGTATCTTTAGAGGCTATCCAGCGATCGTATGAATGCGTGCAGCAAATGGGGCCTTTTTCTAGGGAGGTCAATGCTTGGGTGACAGGGGAGGCGATCGCAACACGATCTGCGATCGCCTCTGAGTTAAATGTCCCGGCGGAAGCGATCGCACTGACGGAGGATGTCACCGTTGGCTGCAATATTGCTTTTTGGGGCATTGATTGGAAGCCTGGAGATCGCCTGTTGCTGTCGGATTGCGAGCACCCTGGTATTGTAGCAACTGCGATGGAACTTCAGCGCAGATTTAATATTGAAATCTCTACTTGTCCGCTAATGGCAACTTTGAATGAGGGAGATCCGGCGGCGGTTATTGCTGAACATTTGCGACCAAATACTCGCCTATTAGCAATCAGTCATATTTTGTGGAATACGGGTCAAGTTTTGCCCCTAGGTGAGATTGTTAAAGTTTGCCATAATTATCCGGTTTCTACTCTTAAAAATGGCATAGTCAGAGTGTTAGTAGATGCGGCTCAATCAGTGGGAGTATTGCCGTTAAATTTGATTGATTTGGGCGTGGATTTCTATGCTTTCACGGGTCATAAATGGTGGTGCGGGCCAGAAGGTTTGGGGGGACTTTATGTAAGTGCTGAAGCCTTGCCAGATTTGCATCCAAGTTTTATTGGTTGGCGTTCAATTGTTATGGATAAAACTGGTAATCCTACTGGTTGGAAAGGGGGAGCGCAGCGTTATGAAGTGGCAACTTCTGCCTATCCTTTATATGCAGGTTTGCGGTCAGCGATCGCACTTCATCACCAGTGGGGAACTATTGAGGAACGCTATCAAGAAATCTGCCGTTTGAGTCAGTATCTCTGGGAGCGCTTATCTGAGATCGATGGCGTTAATTGCTTGCAAAAGTCGCCCCCAGAAGCGGGTTTAGTTGCTTTTGAATTGACTAATGGAAAACCCCACGATCGGCTAATAGATTTTTTGTATCAACAGAATTGTATGGTGCGGACAATTCTCTCGCCTGACTGCGTGCGGGCTTGCGTTCACTATTTTACTACGGAGTCAGAAATTGATAAATTGGTTGACGCGATCGCTAGTCAAGTCCTATAGTTTATATGAGATAATTGCTCTTTTTTAGGGTGAGTATTTTTGCGCGGAATCGAAAGACCCATTGTGTCGCGCAAATAGTTTCGTGCCTGAATGAAAGCAGCGTAGTAGGCTCTACTAATGGCTGAACGTAACCGCGACTCCTGAGTAGCAGAAATCTGGGATTTGCCAGCCAATTGTTGAGCCAAAGCGAGATATTCCGACCAATTAAACTTCATTACTCCAAATCTATAAACATTTTATGTTCCGAACGCCGCGCAGCATTAAGCCACCAAGCATTATCTAGTTCCCAAAGCCTTTCAACTGACTCGTCAGCGTCAATATCTGTGGCAATCAAGAGTACCAGTTTATCATCATCTGGCGATGAACTTTCTGGGTCAATAGCCATATCTAAAATTAATGAATTATCGGGAAAATAATCGCGAATATTCTCTGGCGCTTCCAGTAAAACTGGAACCAAAAAAGGATGATTATCAAGGAATTTCAACACCTCCGATCGCTCTCTGAGAGTATAAAGTTTTTCAATCTGCTCTATTTCAGTTTGATCGATACTAACTCTGGGCGCGGCACTCGTTTGTCCTACTGTCATCTTACATCTCCAGCAATATATTTATTTACATAAACACCATTCTATTATATCATAATCTATAAATAGAAACCTTGATTAATTGTATGTCTCGACCAGTCTTATATATCGCTATCACCAATCACGGATTCGGCCATGCTGTCCGCGCTGCATCTGTTGCAGCAGCAATTCAAAAATTGTGTCCAGATATTTTATTGATTATGGTGACAACAGCACCTAGATGGTTGTTAGAATCTTATATTACAGGGGATTTTATTCACCGCCCCCGCGCCTTTGATGTCGGAGTTGTGCAATCCGATAGCTTGAATATGGATCGAGGTGCTACTCTAGAAAAATTACGGGAACTTCGCGCCCAACAGCGGTCAATTATAGCTAGCGAAGTTAATTTTATCAAGCAAAATCGCGTGAGTTTAATACTTGCTGATATCCCTCCTTTAGCTGCACCGATTGCTAAGGCTGCTGGCATTCCTTGCTGGATGCTGAGTAACTTTGGCTGGGACTTTATTTATCGGGATTGGGGCGGCGAATTTATAGAAGTAGCAAATTGGATTAGCGAGTGTTTCAGCCAATGCAATCTTTTGTTTCGCCTGCCATTGCATGAACCAATGAGCGCGTTTCCTAACATTTCTGATGTCGGCTTAACTGGCGGCGATCCTCGGTATAATCTAGATGAAATTAGAGATAAATTTGGCATTAAAGCACCTGTTGAAAAAACAGTATTGCTTACTTTCGGTGGCTTGGGTTTAGAGCAAATACCCTACCACAATTTACAGCATTTCCCTGATTGGCAATTCATCTCATTTGATTCTCAAGCACCTGTTTTACCAAACTTGATAAATATCAATAATAGGGACTCAAGAAACTCTAGTTTAATCCCCTTTCGGCCCGTTGATTTTATGCCGCTATGCGGACGAGTAATTTCCAAACCAGGATATAGCACTTTTTCGGAAGCTTTGCGCCTGGAAGTGCCGATAATTTCCCTGACGCGGGAAGGGTTTGCAGAATCTCCAGTGCTACTAGAAGGCATTCAGAATTATGCTCACCATCAAATTATATCAAATGCTGATTTTTTTGAGAGTAACTGGGAATTTCTGCGACAATCTTTGCAACCGCCACGCTTATCGGATAAATTAGATAAATACGGGACTGAAACGATCGCGCAATCTGTAGTTAATTATTTCTCACACTAAATTATGACTCACTTTCAACAGTTAATCAGAATTCAAACCGCTGGTAAATCTCTATGTAACATCACTTCCAAGGTAGAAGATGCAGTAGCAAAATCAGGTGTTAAAATAGGACTGTGTACTCTATTTTTGCGCCATACTTCTGCTAGCTTGGTAATCCAAGAAAATGCCGATCCTGATGTGTTGCGAGATTTAGCTAATTTCTTAGCTAAGATTGTGCCAGAAGGGCCCTATTATATTCACAATGCGGAAGGGCCAGACGATATGCCGGCACATATTCGTACCGCTTTAACTCATACTTCCGAACAAATTCCGATTTCACAAGGGAGATTGGTATTAGGAACTTGGCAAGGAATTTATTTATGGGAACATAGACAGCGAGGAAATACGCGGGAAGTTGTTGTTCATATTAGCGGTGATTGAGGGAAAGGTAGGATAGATATTTAGATATCAATTCAGGGAGGAATTTGTCAATATTGGATCGATCTAACTGGGGATATTTTTATCCTCAAGTTGCTTTCATTCCTTCATAAAAAATACTCCAACGTTGGAAAATTTTATCAAACTTACTATCCCATTCATTGCCTTCAACGCTGCGAGGAATTAGTGGAGGAAAATAGCGATCGGAATCCTCCAAGATTTGAGATAAGATTTGATCGAGTTCAGTTATTGTACGATCGCTAAATTTATGGCAAATATCTTTTCCCAATAAAAATATCCGCTAAAACTTGCTTTTCTCTAGGTTCAAGCATTAAAATTAACTCCTTCGACCTTTTAATATTTTCTTTTCCCCAAATATGTTGCCTCTGGGTTCAATGTACTGATGATAAATACGATTAGCAGTTTCCCCCAATCGTTCATCAGCAGTTAAGAGTAATTCTGCATGAATTAGCAATGGATCTGCAAGTATTTCGCCATAAAAATCAATATTAGTATTTCTATCTGGATTTTCTAAATAATTAGTCCAGCCGTTATTTATTCCAAACTGCTGAATTATAATGATTTCTCCTAAAGGAGAAGGCTTAAGCTTCAATTTTGCCGCAATTCCTATGACCTTGAGTTTGAGTGTTCCCGAAGTTTTTGAATCATCATTGAGCAAATGTAAAGTAGCACTTTGAGGACGAAGGTAAGAGGTAAAAATCGCCGCCCCAAGTTCTCCCCCAATCAAAAAACTACCTTCTTTTGCTATCTGAATAATACTCTCCATAATTTCTGCAAAGCTGCGACCTCCTCCTGGGGTAAAAATTCCTAGAATTAGTTTAGCCCGGAGGCTTTCAGCATAGCCCATTTCCCATCTTTCTAATAGCTTCATATAGTTAACAATTCGATAATTGCCATCTCGCTGCCGTTGCAGATATCCTAATTCATATAAGTCTTGAATTGTGCGGCTAACAGTTGAAGGTGCAACTCCTGAAACCTTCGCAATTTCCTGATAGTTGGATTGTAAAATATGGGGAGATTGTAAAAAACTATAGATAATTTTAAGAGTTGTAGCTGTAATATTAGAAGATGAAATTTTAGTAGTGGGAGGACGTTGACCGCGAATGAGAATATAAGTTGCTGGACTATTGAGATAGATGTTACCTGCTGTATCTATAAATTCGATATTATGTTTGAGAAAACCCTCGATGACTGCATTTGATAAGTAGCGGACAAATAGAATAACTTTTTGCCCGGTTTTTTCTTCAAGATATTTACAGTAAGAAATTGCCAATTCTGCAATTGTGGTAGTAACAAATAGCTGAATTTTGTAAATATATTGCACAGATTCTTGATGGGTATTGATGGTGAGAATCCCATCAGCATTTACTCCTGCAATAGTTAGGGGTTTTGTGTCAATACTAGCCTGAATATTAGGCAACGCCTTGAGATGTTTTAGGCAGTCATTTAATAAGGTTTTTTCTTATTTCATCGCAGCGAATTGTCATACTCAAAATGTAAAAAATTAGCTACATTTTTTATTATAGCCAATTTTAATAAGGTTGTGGTAAACATTAGTCAGATGCCACCAATTGGTTATTTTGAGTCAAATATTCATTTTTTTACCAGCGCGATCGCAATCTGTACCTCACTCATTTTAATAGATTCTGGAGTCATCGGCGAATTATAAAACAATCGGCGTGGTGGCCCCACAACTTCATATTCAGGATGTTGTTCTAACCAATCTTTTAACTTTTGCAAATTAGTTTCGTAGCTTTCCCAAGTATAAGCACCTTGCACGCCGATACTAACAACAGTCATCGGCTGATTATCTATCACTTTAACTCCTGGTTTCACGCTAGAAGGAGCGATATTTGGATCGCCATATAAAAACGAAACTTCAGCTTGATTGTTGTCTCCATTTGGTGTATTTGAAGTAACAGTATAACGAGCTTCAACTGGTGTCGTCATCGCAATTTGGTTGCTACTGATATGTTCAAATAAAGGATTGAAGGCAACTCTATTCGCTGCTTGTAAATCCCCATCGTGGGTATAGGTGACAGCGCGATAGGAGGGATATTGCTTAACTTCAATTGCACCGACTTGTGTGGGTTGAGGAAATCCTTTCGGTAAAGATGCTGACATTGTTTATTTCTTGGGTTTTAGGTAGGACATAAATAATCCATTTGACAAATCATTATAGCTTGTCTATCATTAATAAACATAGTACACCGCAGAAAACAAATGACTCAAAATAACGATCTAATTCTCGTCACGGGAGCGACTGGAACCGTCGGCACAAGCGTTTGCGAAAACCTAGTAAAAGCTGGTGCCGCTGTGCGTGCAGCTTACAACAGTCCTAAAGGAAAAGAGAAACTTGAAAAACTCGGTGTCGCTGAAACTGTCCAATTAGATATCGCTGATACAGCTAGCCTCAATGCTGCCTTCAGTGGAGTGAAAAAAGCTTTTGTTTTGGTTCCCGTACATCCCAATATGCTCGAACTAGGCTGTCAAACAATTGATGCTGCCAAACGAGCAAATATTGAATATATCGTCCGTAGTTCGGGGATGGGAGCCGCGCCTGACGCTACTATTTTACTAAATTGGCACGCTCAAACAGACGATTATCTTAAGGAAAGTGGCATTCCATATACGCTGATCCGACCCAATTCTTTCATGCAGAATTTTATCACATTTAACGGCTACGAAATTAAAACTCAAAACTCGATTTATCTTCCGTTGGGTGATAGCAAAGTTAGCTGGATTGATGTCCGCGATATTGCCGAATTTGCCGCTCAATGCTTCATAGAATCTGGACATATTGGCAAAACTTACACGCTGACAGGGCCAGAAGCGCTGAGCATAGAAGAATGTGCTAACTTCCTTTCAGCAGGTATTGGTAGGACAATTACCTACTATGATATTCCTGAAGAAACAGCAAAAGAAGGAATGCTTGGTGTTGGGATGCCAGAAATCAGCGCCGATGCGATTCTCGGACTTTATGCCAGCTACAAAGCAGGATCTGCATCAGAAGTATCGCCTCAATTTGAGGAAGTGACAGGACATAAGCTCATCAGCTTCGCCCAATTTGTAGAAGACTATAAGGCAGCTTTTGCAGCATGAAATTGTTTCCTAAAAACACTTTATGGAAATGTATAGCAGTCGCCATGACGGTTAAGACAAGATGAAGTTATTGGTTGGGTGGGGGCGGGTTTATCAAGATTATTCGTGGGTGGCAAATATTTCGGTGAACCCGCCCCTACAGCCTTGACGTAATATTTTGCCAGGGGATTTTATCCCACATTTTACCATCTTATGTAGGCGCGGGTTCGCCCAGATATTTGATACCAACCGACAAATTATCTAAACCCGCCCCCACCCCAGGAAAACGCGATCTTCTCCCAAATCAAGCCGTGTCACGGAGGTATGATCGAACTACATCGAACTCACGTTAAAAAGGGGGTAGCTAACCCGGATTTGTATAAGTCATACAAGTCATAATAACCGCAAATAAACGCAGATAAATTCAATAATTATCTGCGTTCATCTACCTACATCTGTGACTAAGAAATCCCCTTAAGCACCACCGCGTAATTTATCCAAAACCGTGCGATCTTCCAAGGTAGAAGTATCGCCCGTAACTTCTTGACCTGCGGCTAAAGAACGCAACAAACGCCGCATAATTTTACCCGATCGCGTCTTTGGTAAGGCATCAGTAAACCGAATCTCTCCGGGACGTGCGATCGCGCCAATCTCACTCACAACGTGCTGTTTCAACTCCTTCTCTAACTGAGGACTCGAAGTATAAGCACTATCCAAGGTAACAAAAGCTACAATCTCCTCTCCCTTAATCTCATCTGGCTTACCCACAACTGCTGCCTCAGCGACCGCAGGGTGAGATACTAAGGCTGATTCAATCTCCATTGTACCGAGTCGGTGGCCGGCAACACTAATCACATCGTCTACGCGACCCATCACCCAGAAATAGCCATCCCGATCCTTATGTGCGCCATCGCCGGCAAAGTATATATACTCGCCATTTTTGGGGCGCAAATATTCCCAATATGTGCGGCGGAAGCGATCGCCATCGCCGTAAAGTGTTCGCATCATTCCCGGCCAAGGATGTTTGACGACTAAATAGCCGCCGCTTTCATTGGTAACGGATTCGCCGTCTTGATCGACCACATCGGCCACAATTCCAGGAAAGGGTAGGGTTGCAGAACCGGGTTTAGTCGCGATCGCACCTGGTAACGCTGTAATCATAATCCCACCCGTCTCAGTTTGCCACCAAGTATCGACAATTGGACATTTCGAGTTACCGATAATCCGGTGATACCACATCCACGCTTCCGGGTTAATCGGTTCGCCAACGGTTCCCAACAGCCTTAAAGACGATAAATTCCGGGATTTGGGGTGATGTTCGCCCATTTTCATAAAGGATCTGATCGCAGTCGGCGCGGTGTAGAAAATATTGACACCGTATTTCTCGATGACATCCCAAAAACAACCGGGGTTGGAATTACGCGGCGCACCTTCGTACATCAGGGTTGTAGCGCCGTTGGATAGAGGGCCATATACAATGTAGCTGTGACCTGTAATCCATCCCACATCAGCGGTACACCAGTATACATCGGTATCTTGCAGGTCAAATATCCATTTTGTTGTGATATGTGAGTATAGGTTGTATCCGCCTGTGGTGTGAACAACACCCTTTGGTTTGCCTGTACTGCCGCTGGTGTATAGAATAAACAGCATATCTTCGCTGTCCATTGGTTCGGCGGGACAGTCGGCTGAGGCTTCTTTTTGCAAATCGTGCCACCAGCGATCGCGGCCTGCTTCCATGTGAATTTGTTGTTTTGTCCGTTGAACCACCAGAACGTCTGTAACGCTTGGTGTTGCGCCGTTAGCGAGGGCTTTGTCTACTTGTTCTTTCAGGCCAACGATCGCATCTTTGCGGAAGCCACCGTCTGCGGTGATTACCAGTTTAGCTTGACCGTCGTTGAGGCGATCGCGCAAGGCTTCAGCGCTAAATCCGCCAAACACTACGCTATGGATTGCCCCAATTCTGGCACAAGCTAACATCGCGATCGCGGCTTCAGGAATCATCGGCATATAAATACCGACGCGATCGCCTTTTTGCACTCCTAACTGTTTGATCGCATTCGCCATTTGGCAAACTTCACGGTGGAGTTGCGCGTAAGTCAGAGTCCGAGAGTCTCCCGGTTCCCCTTCCCAAATCAGCGCCGCCTTATTCTTTCTCCAAGTCGTTAAATGGCGATCGAGACAGTTGTAGGAAATATTAATTTTACCATTGACAAACCACTTAGCAAAAGGCGGTTGCCAATCGAGTACGGTATCCCATTTTTGGAACCAGTCAAGTTCTTTTTCTGCCAGTTCAGCCCAGAATGCTTGAGGGTCAGCTTTAGCGCGATCGTACAGTTGTTTGTACTCTTCCAAGCTTTTGATATGCGCTTTTTCCGAAAATTCAGCCGGCGGCTGGAATAGGCGTTTTTCTTGCAGTATTGATTCGATCGTATCTTGTGACATCGTTCTTAAATGTAACTTCAATTAGTCTTTTTAACTATTGTTTGCACAAGTTGGGACAAAAATATGTTTATTTTCCTTAAGACTTGAGAATATCCTGTAAATACCTGAGACTTATGTTGTTTTGATTGTAAATCAATCCAGATCAAGTTGAGATTTATTCTCTTCTATTCCTCTGCGCCTCTGCGTCCTCTGCGGTTCGATAAAAAATATTAGCTTCACAACCTTAAAAATATCTTTGATCCGATACAATCAGATTATTACTAAAATTTAGTCTCAAAAAATCCATGACTGAAAATTTAGAAGCCAGCCAACTTTCACTAAATGACGTTCACCGTCTTCTCAAACTGGAAAGACAAATAGAAGGTTCTTTTGCTGAATCTTTATCTCTGGAAGCACTAACCGATATTGAACAGCAAGAAATATTGGAAATCGGCCATAATTTTTGGCGCTACCTAGAAAGCGGGAAAGTTTCTGAGGAACTGGTGAAATTTTTAGCGCTTTCGCCATTAATGAGATTAACGGGATTTTTCAAGATTCCTGTCGTCCTGACAATGGAAAATAGTATACTTATTGAAGTTGAAGATGGAGATACTTTAATTAGAGGGCGCTTAGATATTTTAGCAGTAAATCAGCCCGATGCAGAGATAACAGCGACGCAATTTTGGATTTTAGTAGTAGAGGCGAAAAATAGTGCGATCGCGCCTTTGATGGGTTTACCCCAATTACTGACTTATACTTATAAAAGTTTGCAGCAACAAGCGTCTGTTTGGGGATTGACGACGAATGGCGAAAGTTATCGGTTTGTCTATTTGACGCGAGGAAATCCTTGTAGTTATCAGATTTTACCAGAATTGAACTTGATCGATCGGGAGCGATCGATTCAGTTAGTGCAAGTTTTGAAAGCTATTTGCAAGTTGCAGAATGTACAGTTACAATTGGCATGAGGTAAACTAAAGAAATATCTGAGCCACCTCAGCAAAACAATAGTGAACCTCAGTCATCTAATTGATGATGTAAAATGCTACGAACTGACAAATATTGATGAAAGATTTTCTACTTACTGTCACCGTATATGGTGAATTTAGTCAAGATCCTCTTCAATGCAAGCTAATGAGCGATCAACTGAAAGAATTGGGACTAAACGATTACCTGATTAATGATATAGGTGAGTGGACTGCATTGCCGGATAATATTTATGCGGATTGGGTTGAAGGGGAAGACTGCGATCTTGTTATTGCAGAATGGAACCTTAAAATTGCAGCATTATTTCGCTCTAATAAATTAAAAGGTTTCTGCTTTATTACAGTAGGTACAGAAGCAGTTTGGTTTTCGCAGGGATTTTGGTAAATCTGGTTTGCGTCGTGAATACTGGGGAACTGGTGCATCTAAAAATATAGCACTTTTAGTATGCTTTACTAGAATAATAATAGAATACTATTGTTTAGGAATCTTCTTCATCTTCAACTGCACGCCGTTCATACTCTAAAATGATGCCTGTAATTTCTTCCGCTGGAATATCAGATTGTTCGGATTTTGTATAAACAGTTAGTAAAATAATTCCCTTAGCAGTTTTGACATAATAAATCAGACGATAGCCACCGCTTTTACCTTTTTGAACATCGCTATTTCTTACTCTCAATTTAAAAACATCATAACCAATTCCAGATATTTGTTTCCCTGGTAACTCTCCTCGTTCAAGTTGTTCTATAACTGGTTGTATATCATCACGAATACTACGATATTTTTTAGCGATGTTCCGTAAATTTCTTGTAAATGTCGGTGCAGCTTCAACTTGAATCAATGCTTGGTCAGACATCATCAATACTCTCCCAAATTTGGGCAACAGGAATCGTGTTACCAGTCATTGCTTCACGCCAAGCTTGACGAAAATCTGCTAAAATTGTTTCTTTAGGTTGCTCTTCTTCATTAATTTCTGCTACTTCTGGAATGAGTACAATCACTTCTACTCGGCTATCTTGTTCTAACTCTAGTGGTTCATCAACACACAATTGTCCTTGATTATCAATAGTTGCCATCACTTTAATTGCTTTCATTGTTACTCCCGATCATTTAAGGTTTAATAAGTTGTTAAATTAACCAACTTATCCAGCGTTTCCTCTGCCGATACTTGCAATTGAGCCTCACCAATATCAAATCGAGGATCTTCAATCAAATATTGTTTCCTGCATCCACAATAACATTCAAATTAGTTAATGGGTCAAAATAGTGCTTTACTGGTTGTGTGCGATAAGTACCCGCACTCTCCTGCACTCCCTGTTTCTGCAAGTGAACTTGAATAGCCTTTGCAAAACTATCTATCCCCTCATGGAACCTCTGGCGGATCTTAAGAGACAATGGAAGGGAAGTTATCCCCGCAGAAGTAACAGCAAGGTCAACCCTGGAACCATGAGACTCGACGAAGCCGTAGAATTTGCCGAAAACCCAGAGCCCCGATGCCCCTGCGTCCTCCTACTGGACACATCAGGCTCAATGCAGGGCGCACCCCTTGATGCCCTCAACGAAGGGCTACAAACCTTTAGGGATGACCTCACTAGAGATGAACTTGCCAAAAAGCGCGTAGAAGTAGCCATTGTCACCTTCGACAACCAGATTAAAGTCGTGCAAGACTTCGTGACAGCCGACCAGTTCGAGTCCCCACTGCTGACAGCCCAAGGACAAACCCACATGGGCGCTGGTATCAGCTACGCCCTGGACATGATCGCCGCCCGCAAGTCGGAATACCGCAACAACGGCATCACCTACTACCGCCCCTGGGTATTTATGATTACCGACGGCGAGCCCCAAGGAGAGTCAGAACAGCTTGTGGAGGAAGCCGCCCAGCGCATCAGAGAGGAAGAAGCTAACAAGCGCGTTGCCTTTTTTGCCGTCGGCGTGGAAGGCGCTAATATCTCACGTTTGGCCCAAATTGTCGATCGCACTCCCGTAAAACTCCGAGGGTTAGATTTCCGCGAAATGTTCATCTGGCTGTCCGCTAGTATGCAGAGAGTATCCCACTCAAAAATTGACGAACAAGTAGCACTCCCGCCCCCTGGATGGGGAACAGTTTAGTAATTGTTAACGGTTAACGGTTAACTGTTAACTGTTAACTGTTAACGGTTAACTGTGGATCAACAACCAACAACCAACAACTAACAACTAACAAATGACAGAAGATAAAGAACAAATAATTAAATGCCAAATTGTAGCGGCATCAGTGATGGGGACAAGTCACGAAAAGCGATCGCAACCCTGCCAAGATGCCCACAGATGGAAACTCCTAACAGGCGGCATTCTAGTCGCCGCAGTTGCAGACGGTGCCGGTTCAGCTACACTTGCAGAAGTGGGCGCTCAAATTGCAGTTACAGCCTCCGTAGAAGCCATTTCTCAGAACCAGCAAACATGGTTTGAAGATGACAGCAGTTGGCATCAATTGCTCACTGAAGCCTTGAAAACAGCGCGGGAGGCCGTTGAAGCAGAAGCAAAAGTTAGGGAAGTCAGAGCGCGAGATTTAGCCAGTACGTTAATTTTAGCTATCGCCACTCCTTCCCTATTAGCAGTTGCCCAAATTGGGGACGGTGCGGCGGTGGTAGGAGATAGCGAAGGCAATGTTATCGCAGTGACAGTTCCACCCTGTGGCGAGTACATTAATGAAACTATATTCCTGATTTCAGACAATGCTTTGGAAACAGCACAATTGCAAGTATGGCGAGGAAAATTAACGCATTTAGCTCTTTTCTCCGATGGTTTGCAAATGTTAGCTTTGAAGATGCCAGAGGGTACGCCTCATGTTCCCTTCTTTTCGCCCTTGTTCCGGTTTGCGGCACAAATAGAGGATGAAATAGAAGCTAAACAGCAGTTAGAATCATTTTTGCGATCGCCCCGCGTTACCGAACGCACTGACGACGATTTAACTTTATTATTAGCAAGTTTTTCTAGTTAGGAGATTGAGCAATGGAACCCAAAAGATATTATTTTAAGCTAGAAATGGAACAGTTGCCAGATGATGTTTGGCAGCAGTTCAAATACAGCGACATTGTAAAAACAATGAAATTTCAAGATAAATTAGAAATTGTAGATCAGATTGAAACACTACCCGAACCAATTTTTGATAATTTAAAACAAACTCTCAGAACTATTCGGGATGAAAATTTCTTTAAACTAATCAAAGCCAATCCAGACAAGTTTCAATGGTTTCTTGCTTGTTCGGTAGCCGTCTCTGAGGAAGATCGGCGTTTGGAGGAATTAGAGAATGAAGCATGGAAAGATTTGTAAAGGTTGATACTGATGGCATACTTTCTTGGATTTTACTTAACCACTTATTCCAAATTTAAAGGAAACCTAAAACTATGACTACTCAAGCTATTAGTGCTAGAAGTTTGTTCCGAGAAACATTTACACTTATTGTAGGTTCTTTTCTGTCTCTTGTAATTTTTTATACTGGAATAATTTTACTAATTCTTCCAGTGCTTTATCTAGCCTATCGCCAAGAATTTGTCCTTTGCACGATCGTGATGGAAAACGGTTTGACGATAGAAGGTTTGAGTAGCAGTTGGAAATTAATTAAAGGATACTGGTGGTTAATATTTAGGTGTGGTATACCACTTCTACTGGTTATTTTTTTAACCTATCCCACTGGGAAATCCATATTAGTTCAAATTGTTAGTGGAATAATCCAATTTTTGATTATGCCATTTTTCATTATTAATTTTGTACTTTTGTATATGCGTCTTGGCGATCGCGCTGCAAATACTTAATCCGGTTTTTTTGCATAAGTCCTATTAATGTAATTGTATTTCCCTTCTTCCCTCTTCCTTCTTATGCAACTGCAACGCCAATTCAGCGGACAATTGATTACCTTAGACACCCGTAGCGCGATCGCATCGGGCGGAGAAGGTCGCATTTATGCAGTCTTGCAAAACCCCTCCCTAGTAGCAAAGATTTACCATAAACCCACAGACGAAGACGCAGACAAACTGACAGTAATGTTCAGTATGCCTCCAGACGCACCGATCGCAGCCCCCGGACACGCCTCAATTGCCTGGCCTATTGACTTACTCCGAACCGCCAGCAATACGGAAAAAATCGTCGGCTTCCTAATGCCCCGCGTCACGAATGTAGCCCCCATCCACACCTTCTACACCCCCAAAACTCGCCGCGAACAAAAGCCTCTATTTAATTATCTCTACCTACACCGTACAGCCCGCAACCTCGCCGCCGCTGTTAACGCCCTTCACGTTCGAGGTTACGTCATTGGGGATGTCAACGAGTCAAATATCCTCGTCACTGATACAGCCTTAGTTACTTTAGTAGATACTGATTCATTTCAAGTCCGAGATCCTTACACGAGTTACGTTTACCGCTGTCCTGTAGGTAAACCAGAGTTTACGCCGCCAGAGTTGCAGGGGCAAACTTTCCGCAATGTCGATCGCACTCCAGAACATGATTTATTTGGCTTAGCTGTGCTAATTTTCCAGCTATTAATGGAAGGAACACACCCTTTTGCAGGAGTTTATCAAGGTAGCGGCGAACCTCCGCCCATAGAAGTGAGGATAAAATCGGGTTATTTTCCTTATGCAGCTAAGCGGGTTCCCTTTCGCCCTATGCCTGCGGCACCATCTTGGGAGATTTTACACCCAACTCTGCGACAGATGTTTGGGCGATGTTTTGAGGATGGCCATTTTAACCCGATCGCCCGCCCAGATGCTAAAAGTTGGGTTAGTGCTCTGAAAGAAGCGGAAGATGCGCTGGTAACTTGCGTTAAAAATAATCAGCATAAGTATGGGAATCATTTAAAGGCTTGTCCTTGGTGCGATCGCGCTAAGTTACTTAAAGGTCGCGATCCCTTCCCCTCCCGTAGCGCGGTACGAAGTGGCCAGAATTTGCAGCCGATTAAAGCTAAACGCAAACAGCAACCACCACCTCAGATTGTTACAGTACAACAACGCAGCCAGACTCAGACATCGCCAACGCCGCAGAGGGGTTTAACTCGTCAACTAGGTCAGTACCAAGCGCCGATTATGGTAACAGGGATGTCAAACCGGACTCCTGCGCCGTCGCCGCCAATTGGCGGTTTTCAGGGCTTCGTTCAGGATACCGTTTGGGGTACAGCTTGGGGTGGTGTGTGTTTGGCCGCGATCGCAGGTGGAATTTACGCTGCAACCGATCGGGATGGCGGTGCAATTTTGGGCGCAATCTTTGTGGGCACAATTTGGGGTGCTTTCTTTGGCGTAATTTGGGGTGTATTAACTGTCCCACCCAATCAAGTTGGGCGAAAGTGGGCAGGTATTTTTTTGGGTGCGATCTCTGGGGCTTTGTTGTTGAGTGCGATCGGCGGTGTAGTGTTTGGGGCAATTAACAATAAACCTGGAATTGGAGAAGCGATCGCCATTGGCCTTTGCGCCGGGACTGTTTGGGGAGGTGTTTGGAGCACTTGTAAGCCTCCCTGGGCAATGCCTGTAGGTCGTGCCTGGGGGAGGCAAGGGGCATTGTTGGGGATGATTTGGGGAGTGTTTTTTGGGGCAATTGCGGGAGCTCTTCTCGGCCTAGGATTTGCTATCTGGCCGGAACTTAACGGTAAGAATACTCCCCCTGTTGAATTGATAACTCTATTGGTTCAAGTGGTCGTAATATCTGCGGGCTTGGGTTCCCTTGGAGGTTGTCTTTCCGGTGCGTTGTTGGGGGCTTTTGGGGCTGCGCCGAAGTTGCCAGCAGCGTTTCAGCCTACGGGGGGGAAAGGTGCACTTTTGGGTACGATTTGGGGGACTTTTTTGAGTGCGATCGCGGCCGCAATTTTAGGCGGTGTCTTGTCTGCGGTATTACCTGTGATTAATAGTACGCCACCAGTAGAATTGGGAACCTTGCTAGGTGCGATCGTCTCATCCGCAGGCTTAGGCGCGATTTGGGGTATACTCTCTGGTGCCGTCTGGGGCGCTTTAGGGAGATGGTAAGTGAGGGAAGAAGGGGCTAGGGGCTACGATGCTCAGGGCTAGGGGAAGAAGGGGTTAGGGCGTTTTTTCAAACTACAACCACAACAGAACGCAGGCGATCGCAATCATAGCTGTATAATTTGCGGCCAACACTTAAGTCTCCTCGGTTCATGAGCGTTAACTGCTTGCGATCGCAAGCTTTTACCTATTTTCTAGGATACAACGAGGCAAGAAAACACGCCCTAGCCCCTAGCCCCTAGCCTAAGCGCCCCTAACCGACGAAAGCGGTTACTATAGCAACCGCCAAGGCAATTAGGACATGATTGATTGCTGGAACCCTTGATTCTATTCCCTTCTTCCCTAGTCCCTAGTCCCTAGCCCCTAGCCCCTAGCTATATATCACTTCGTTCCATTCAACCTACGGACGACACAAAAAAACTAGGGGTTTTAATCCCTAGCTAGCTGGGTACAACAGAGTTGAATTAAAACTCGCTGTACAACCTAAAGTATTCAACTAGAACAGAATGATGTCAGACTCGCTGATTCTTGGTCTGTTGTTAAAGTTTGCGAGTGGAACCAAACCACCAGCACTAGCGCCGTTGGTGTCGAAGTACAGATTTCCGCTCAGGTTTTCATAAACGAGGAAGTTGCCAACAGCACCCACCTCTGCCTGTGTACCCGTAGCCAAGACATCTTCAAGCACTAGGAACTCCCGATCGAGAGGTCTTCTGTTCGCGACCCCTGAAATTGGGAACCCAAAGCCAGCACCACCAGGTAAGCCCGTCGAAGATAGGGCGAGCTTATCTTGACCGACCACGAAATCGACAATACCATCGATTTGTCCTGCGACTGTTCCGCCCTCAAATGGGTTGAAGTAAACGAAGACATCGTTACCCGATCCGCCAGTGAGGATATCAGCACCAGGCCCGCCGATTAGGGTATCGTTGCCATTACCTCCAATCAAGTTGTCATTGCCAAAGTCACCGTATAGAGAGTCGTCGCCATCACCGCCATCTAGAGTATCGCTACTTGCATCTCCTTGAGGGCCACCAATCAGGATGTCATTGCCCGCACCAGTAGTTATGGAATCAACGCCATTGCCACCAGTAATCAGGTTATTGCCTAAGAAATCGCTGATAACGGTGGGCGTTGTCAGGCCAGCAAAGGTGACATTTGTAGCGTAGCTAATAGTGTCATTGCCCGCAAAGCTGCCAATCAAACTGTCGCCTGTGGAGGCAAAGACGATGAAGTCATTGCCTTCACCGCCGTTGAAGAAGTTAGTCGCACTGCGGTTGCCAATTAAGCGGTCGTTGCCCAGACCACCATCCAGAGTAATCCGCCCAATATTAGCTGCAAGGGAGGCATCGATGGTGTCGTCACCTTCTGCACCACTGGCTTGAGTGAAAACTCCACTCAAACTATCGTTGCCTTCGCCGCCAATCATCGTATCAGTTGAAAAGGCAGCTCTGATCGTGTCATTGCCGCGACCGCCATCTAATAAGCTATTACCAGAGTAGCCAGGAGTAGAAATGCTAGCTCCTTGGCTGGAGATCCCAGCGGCCGTGCTGGAGGTGATGAAGTCGTTGCCATCATTTCCCAATACAGTGTCTTGGAAAGCGAAACTTACGATCGTGTCATTGCCGTCTCCACCATCGTAGAAGTTCTTGCCGCCTCGAAAATCGCCAATACCGCCATAGAGAGAATCGTCGCCGGCACCGCCGAGCAAAGTGATTCTTTCGAGACCGACAGTCACAGGGCTGGTGGAGAAAAAATTAGTCTCCAGAGAGTTAAAAACTCTCAGGGTGTCATTACCATCATCCCCTGACGCATAGCTGTTGCTACCAACAACTCGTAAGGTGTCGTTACCCTTACCGCCGTAAAGGGAATCTCTTTGATTGATACCTGCAATTAGGTCGTCGCCCAAATCGCCGCGCAAGAAGTTATTGCCTTCATTGCCCACGAAGCCAGCAACACCACCACTTAGGGTTAAGCCGAGGTTATTGCTGCCATCACCAGCACCAGTAAAGAAACCAATGGAGTCATTGTCTTTGCCGCCGTAGAGGGAATCTCTCCTCTGTGCGCCGCCCAGCATGACATCTGCTCCCTCATTACCAAACATGAGGTTGGCTTCGGCGGTACCTTGGATGAAGTCGTCGGCTGCACCACCATACAATGTGGCGCGGGCTTCGGCGATGATCGTGTCATTGCCTCCATCGCCAAAGATATAGGCGGGGGTGCGCTGAGTCCGCAGAGAGTCTTCGTCGTCGCCGCCGTACAAAGTATCGTTAGGGCCAAGGGCTATCAGGGTGTCGTTGTCCCCTTGACCAAAGATTAAACTTCCGCCCAGGGTAGCGGTTCTAATAAAATCAGCACCTGCACCTGCGAATATAGTGTCCGGCCCTAGCCCGGGTAGGTTTAAATCTAGCTGATTAGGATTGTCATCTAGCGTTGTCATACACTTTCACTCCTCTACTTGTTGGTAATCGCGTACTGCGACTACAGACTCTGCCTAGAAAACCAAATATTTGGATTCCGCTGTAGTTTAACCTTTTTGCCAGTCGCAAGTCTAGCCCACTTTGAGTAAGCGTGTCTAGACTTTCTCTTGAGCCAACTTTTTGCTGGCTGGCTGTTGCTGTGAAAGTCTTCACCCTACAATAATCCTCTTTAGGTTTGGGAAGATATTTATAGTGGGTGAGACGGGATTGGCAAACTCCAAGTTCCGCAAGCGTTTTAGCACTTTTGGCTTGGTTCCGGGCACAGCGGTGCCTGGAGGCTAAGGTTTTGAAAGTTAGCAGATGGGTTTGGCTTAGATTGCGGTTTGGCCTAAAGCAGGTCGCGGCTGTTGCTGTGGGCACAGGTAGGCTCGACTTTAGGAGTTACGCTTGACACTTCCCGGTCTAAAAGACGCGGGGATTCTTAAGGACAACCTTTAGGGGATTAATCCGCCCAAAGCTTGATGCTTAAAGGGTCTGTCAGTGGCCCACTACCCACTCGCTCAAGTATTGAGTCTATGGCTACTTGTTTTGTGCAGTTTTTTAAACATTACATTATGGTTGCCAACTTTCGGGTTTTTCACCAAATTGGTAGGCTAAGTGTATCATAGTAGCATCATTGCTTTAAAAGTCTACGCCGCGTTTTAATTCTACTCCGCGATCGCCATAATGTTTGTGGCAGAAAACTTCGGAGTGGACGCTGGCTAGGTCGAAATAAGCGTGGGGTTTGTAGCAGCGCCCGGTGATAATGATTTCTGTATCGCGGGGCTTTCGGAGTAGGGCTTCGACTATGGGTTCTACGGGTAAGAGTTCGAGGTCAACGGTGGGGTTGAGTTCATCGAGGATGATAGTTTTATATAAGCCAGATGCGATCGCGGCTCTAGCTATTTCCCAACCGCGCTCGGCTTCTACATAGTCTAGTTCTTGTTGCTGTCCGCGCCAAACGATCGCATCTCGACCGCAACGTTGATGATCTACTAGATAAGGATATATCTGTCGCAAGGCTGCGATCGCGGCATCTTCTGTGTAGCCTGTCCCACCTTTGAGCCACTGCATAATTAATACACGATGGGATTGATCTTGGCTAATGCCTCTACCGATGGCCTGTAAAGCTTTACCGAGGGCGCTAGTAGATTTGCCTTTACCTGCACCGGTGTAAATCTCGATCCCAGTAATACCGCTAGCTGCGGCGGCGGGGTGATGGTGGGCCTTCATTTCTGAGTGCAAGTCAGCAATATCTAGTAGTGCTTGGGGGGCGGCCCTACCTGTGGCAATAATTTCTAAGTGTTCGGATTTGTGTTTGAGGGTATGGACTATTTCTTCGATGGGCAGTAAACCTAGGTCTAAGACGGGGTTAATTTCGTCGAGAACTACGACTGAGTATAAATCTGATGCGATCGCGCCTTTTGCCACGTCCCACCCCCGTTGAGCCTCTAACCTATCAAAGCGGGTAATTTCTTTGGGGCCGAAATATTCTGCTCTGCCAGTACGCACTTGGTCTATTAAATGGGGAAAGCCCCGCTGTAAAGCTTCTATTGCCCCATCTTCATCATAGGAGCGCCCCGGCCCTTTCAGAAACCGCAGCAGTAAAACTCTTGTGGGGGAGTCAGAATTGATGCCCAAGCCGATAGAGCGCAATACTACGCCCAAGGCGGCCTGAGATTTGCCTTTACTAGCGCCGTCGTAAACATGAATTTGACCGACTATGCGCTCTGAACGCGCTTGAGCCGTGCGAATCCCGATGCCATTCCTTACCATAGTCAGCAGTTATTTTAGTCTTTCTTTATGGAGGTATATTATCATGTTTTTGCTCTTGGCTTTTGTTAGTAAATTATTGAATTGGTTGATTTATACTCGGCGGTTGAAACCGCGTCTACACAGACGAAACCCGCCTACGCGGGTTGAATTTTTATAGTCCGCGTAGGCGGACTTTGCTTGTGTAGAAGCGATTTCAATCGCCCAATATTTAAGATTATAACTTAAAATATGGGGATGTTTTATTTTACTTCAATGTCGATTCAGTTTAGGGTGGATTAACCACTGTAGGCGTATCTGAAGTATTTACTAAGCTTTTCTCTATCTCCTGAATGGCGTTATCACAATTCTGGACATCACCATCAAGTCCCATTGATTGATAAAGTTCACGTGCATTTTGATAAGCAGCAATTGCCTCTGATTCTCGGTTAATCTTTGCTAAAGTATTTCCCAAATTAAACCAAGCATAAGCTTCAGCTTGGCGATCGCCAATTTCCCGTGAAATTTCCAGAAATTGCTGATACAAATGTCTCGCTTGCTGGTATTCTCCGAGGGCGTTGTAAGCCCTACCTAAATTGCCGTAGGAATGAGATTCAGCTTGGCGATAGCCCATTTCCCGTGAAATTTCCAGAGATTGCTGAAGCAACTGTATCGCTTGCTGATATTCTCCGAGGGCGTTGTAAGCCCTACCTAAATTATTTAGGGAACTAGCTTCAGCTTGGCGATCGCCGATTTCCCGTGAAATTTCCAGAGATTGCTGAAGCAACTGTATCGCTTGCTGATATTTTCCGAGAAAGTTGTCAGCAATGCCTAAATTGCGGTAGGAAGTAGCTTCACCTTGACGATCGCCTATTTCCTGTGAAATTTCCAGAGATTGCTGAAGGAACTGTATCCCTTGCTGGTATTCTCCAAGAGAGTTGTAAGCATTACCTAAACCTCTGTAGGAAGTAGCTTCACCTTTGCGATCGCCGATTTCCCGTGAAATTTCCAGAGATTGCTGAAGGAACTGTATCCCTTGCTGGTATTCTCCGATAGAGTAGTAAGTAATACCTAAACTGTGATAGGAAGTACCTTCACCTTGGCGATCTCCAATTTCTTGTGCAATTGCCAGCGACTCGTGATGCACTTCGATTGCATCTTTAAGTCTTCCCTGAACTGCAAAAATCCATCCCAAGCGATTCAAACTAGCCACTAAATCGAACTTTAATCCAATCTCTTTTTGCAGTTCACTCGCTTGATACAAATACCCGATCGCCAATTCTCTCTCTTTTCGATAATCTTCAGATTCTCCTCGATCTAATCTAGCTTCATACACCTGCGCTATCCGGCTATACAAACCTGCCAACTTAGGATCTTTATCACCATTTCTACTCCGGGTTTGTTCAATTAATCCTTGCAAATCTTCTAGGGATAATAAAAAGTCATTGTGATTGGAATTAGATAAACTAGAATCTTTCGATACATCTTCACCTATTACCGCTATAGATCCGCTCACTGAAACTAGACTAACTTTAACAGCTTCAAACCGAAAAACTCCCTTGCGCCAACTCCAAAAATCCGGTGCTCTTCTGTTAATTTTGCCAAAAATATCATTAGTAATCCACAAGACAATGGGAAAAGGAAAAGCCCGTAATCCTTCCCGCGTCCACTGGAGATAACCAAAAAATTTATCTTGTTCCGATCGCTCAGAATTTCTAGTCAAAAACGATAAATCTTCAGCACCAACAACCGTTAAAACTGACCTACCTCGCTGTTGCAAATACTCATCTTTCTCTACCTGGTTAGCAATGGCACTTCTCAGACTAGGTTCCCCCCTCGCAAGTCTTAACCGATAGGGGCGAATATTCCATTTTTCTAGTTCACCTTCGTAACGCTTAATCAGGCTTTCCCGAAAGTTGATATCATCGCAAATACCAACCAGTAACGATAAAATTCCCTGACTCGCCTTGATCGATACTAATAACTGGCGATAGCTTCTTTCGTTATCAATTTTATCTTCTAAAAAATCTTCTGGTATCATCAGATTAAGCCCCGACGCTTCAAGAGATCGCAGACGATGGGGTGGATATCATACCATAAATCATCATTTCTATATTCTAACACATACAAGCCGTGTAGTAAGTCTAAAAAATTCGTATTGTTTGAGTCGTCAGGTTCATAGTTGTTGTAAGTGGCAGTTAATATCTCAAACTCTACTTTGCCTAAACCGGCGGTAAATTCGAGACGCAACTCAGTTAAGGAACGGTTGAGGATTTCCTGATTAATTTTGATATCTTGGCGAGACGGTTTTTCTTCTATAAGCAACAAACATTCTTCGCAACATTTATTCGCGATGCGGATCATCTCTCGCAACACTCCGCCACTTTTAAATACGATCTGTTGGGCGGTTTCCGCTTCGATCAATTTAGATGAAAGGCGCTTTTGCAAAATATCCAAAAACAAGAGATTAGTTTGCTCAATAGCTGTAGGATTAGGTTGCCTATTTTCCCCTTTTGCAAATAGTTTTGCAACAGGCATGATTGAAATTTTGTTGTCTGTCTCTGTACTAATTGTCGCTCGCAAATTAATATTTCTGACAACGGCAATCGGAATAGTAAAAATTACCCGAAATCGTGGCGATAGTAACGCCTTAATATTGTCTCTATAAATATTTCCTATTAAAGCTAAATCCAGCTTGTCTAAATCATCAATAATCACAAGTATGTCTTTACCTGAGTTCTCAATAGCAACGGCAATTTCATTGATTCGCCCTATAAGATCGGCAAAGTTTTTACCTAATTCTTCCTTAATCTCCGTTCTAGTTACTGCATCTGCTTGCAATTTACCTTTAATGATACCTAACAAATCAAAGCCGGCACTTGATTCAGCTTTGATCTCCTCTAGCTTAGTTTTGGTACGAGTGGCAAACCATTCATAAAATTTATTTTTAATAGAATTTTGGATATTAACTTTTTGCGTTTCTGCTTTCTCCATCAACTGAACTGCAATCGCAAATAAAATGTTGATATGGTTGACATCAGACATTTCAATCAGATCTGATATCGAAAAGAAAACCACAAAATATTTTTCTTCCTGCTGTCGGCTAAATTCTGCTAGGAGTGTGGTTTTACCTGAACCCCGATGTCCAGCAAAAATAATCTTGTTACTATGAGGAGTGCAGGATTTCACCAATTGTTTCAGTCTAGCCGTCACATCCTCACGATAGGGAACCTGAAATTTCTCTAAATCCTCTGGCGTAATCAGCGGCTGAAACTGTAAATTTTGATATGCTTCCTCAAAGTCCGCAACTAAATTATTCTCAGGCATAAAGTTGCACTCCATTTTGTTAATATATCTAGATAATTGTACTATGAAGTTATCCTGAGTTGGATACAATCAAGTTTACTGACCTGCTACAGCTTTGACGCATGACCCCAGAGCCCAACTCTCCCCCACCCAATCCGATCGCAGAAAGTCCCAACGGTAACGCCGCCAATGTCCCTTCAGAAGAAGGGGTACTCGTGGCCTCCAAACCAGACAAACCGATAAATCCCAAGCCTGCATCTACTGAGATCAAAGCACCGCAACAAACCCCTGCTGAACTGTCCGCTTCAGCCTTCACACTAGGCGCGATCGCGGCGATGATTATCGGGTTGGCCAATGATAATGTCTGGATTGGGTTACTCGGTGCGATCGCCGCGATCGCTATCTCCCTGCGTATCATCTGGCCGAGTTGGGGACACATCTGGACGCAAGTAATCCCCCCCAACTGGCGCACTCTGATCGTCGCTTGCTTTGGGATTTTAGGGGGAATCGTGGGCTTATTGATGCTCAGTAGTACCAATGACGAACCGGGCGGCCGCAACATTCAGGTTAACTGGGATGCGATCGGCGCATTAGGCGAATTGATCGGCGCTTTAGGTCAAATTCTGATCGCAATTCTGGGCGTTTATGTCGCTTGGCGGCAATATGTGATCTCAAAAGACTTGACAATTCAGCAAAATAGAATTACTCAGCAGCAAACAATAGACGCTTATTTTCAAGGCGTTTCGGACTTAGCTTTAGACGAACAGGGATTCTTGGAAGACTGGCCCCAAGAAAGAGCGATCGCAGAAGGTCGCACTGCTGCCATTATGAGCAGTGTAGACGCAGAAGGCAAAGCCAAAATTATGCGCTTTCTATCCCAAGCTAAATTAGTTACCCCAATTAAGCGCGATCGCCATTTAGGTCGTCCCATCCTTGACGGAGACGGCGGTTACGCTGAAGATCGCGCTTACGGCGTGCGGGTCATTGAGATCGGTGTAATGTTAGCAGGAGCCGATCTCGCTGGTATGGATTTGCGGTGGACAGATTTAAGTGAAGCTAACCTTGTCAGAGCCAATCTCAGCGGCACCGACCTCGTGAAAGCAAACCTTTCCCGTACAATCTTATACGATGCGAACCTCACCAGAGCCGATCTCAAAGGTGCATCTCTATTTTACGGCTCAGTAGAAACCGCTTCACCCCGCAGTCGCAGTGATATTCCCGATTACATTACAGGTAAAAACACGGGCGCAGTTATCGAAAATGCTGATTTCACAGCCGTTAAACGTTTATCCGACGAGCAAAGATACTATTGTTGTTCTTGGTGTGGCGAACAATCTAGAAACACCATTCCCGGTGGCTGTGAAGGTATTCCTAATAAATTAGGAAGATGAATTTATAATTGTTAACTGTTAACTGTTAACTGTTAACTGTTAACTGTTAACTGTTAACTGGTAATATCTTGTCCACTTAAATACTTCAGGACTTACGCAAAAGTATCCGTAACGCCGCCATCCTGGCGGTTATTTAA
>NZ_JARFTR010000259.1 GCF_029167235.1 Kamptonema sp. UHCC 0994
CGCCAACTACTACCAAGATGGTTGACGTAATACTTGCTACTGCGCTTGATTTGGTCAATATTAAGCAATTCAAAAACTGGTTTACAAGCTGCTGCTACTGTACTTCATAAACCTGGAATACGCTGTATTGATGGCATCCTCAAAGCCAACGGCACTGCTAACCTATTTCTCCTCAACCCGAACGGCATTATTTTTGGCCCCAACGCCAGCTTAAATATTGGTGGCTCCTTTTTGGCGAGTACAGCGAGTGTACTCAAGCTGGCCGACGGGACAGAATTTAGCGCGATCGCGTCTCCAACGATGATAATCCCCTGTTGTCGGCGGGTGAGGGGAATCAACACGGGGCGTTTGTTGAGGGGATTATTGGCGCAACACGAAATAATGGGATTGGGATTGATGGGATTAATGATATAGCACCGTTATGGTTAGGAAGGGCGATCGGTTCGGGTAAGTGGGCGGATTCGCTGAGGGAATTTGTGGATGCGGTGAAGAAGTCGGGACAGCCGAATGGTTTAGTGAATTTGAGTTTGGATTTAACGCAACAAAATCCTGATGGGAGTGTAACGACACGCTACGAGTTTACCCCAGAGGAGCGATCAGCTTTGGAATATGCGCGGCAGAATCATGTTTTGATTGTGGCTGCGGCGGGGAATGATAGTGGCGTGATGTCGGTTTTGGGTCAAGCTTCTCAGGAATTTGACAATATTATTACAGTGGGTGCGGCTGACGGGAAAAATCGGGCGGCTTATTCGAGTTATGGCCGGGGTTTGGATATTTTGGCGGCGGGGGGGACTCCTGAGAAGCCAGAATGGTCAACAGTTGGGGATGGTGTGGGGACGATGGCGGGGACTTCGGTGGCGACGGCGAAGGTGACGGGGGCGGCTTCCTTGGTTTGGGCGGCGAATCCGGGGTTGAATTATCGTCAGGTGGTGGAGATTTTGAAGTCTACGGCGATGGATTTGAGTGCTCCTGGGTGGGATGAGGAGACGGGGGCGGGGTTGTTGGATATGGGGGCGGCGGTGGAGTTGGCGAAGGTGACGAAGCCGGAAGTTTATAATCCTGAAGATTTCTTGACTCTCACGACTGGGATTAGAGGAGGACAGGTAACGCCTCAAGAAAGGGCGGTACAGGTACATCAAGTCCAGAATCCTTGGGGACGGCGATACTATTACGGTTGGCTGAATAATTCTAATCGAATGGATCGTTTTGATTTCACGGTGACGAGTACAAAATTGCTACAGTTATCCTTGAAGGATGCCTTTAATAATGATTTCCTAGAAGCTCAAGTATCTTTGTATGATGATTATGGCAATCGTTACCCTGTAAATCAACCAGATTTCAATAGCAGTTACAGGAGTGTTACTTTATACCCTGGTAACTATCAATTGCAAGTTGATAAGGGTTATCGCTATGAAATTGATCCCTATAAACTGTCACTGAATTTTAACGAAAATAACAATATCTCTGTACTAGATGATAGCATTTGGCTACCTAGACCTGTGATATCTCAACCTCCTGTATTTACGCCTCCTCCTTCACAGCCATCTGTACCAATTGTTATTCAACCGCCGCCTGTGGATTGGCAGAAGATTGCGGAAGAACAAGCGAAAGCTGAGTTATTGAAACAACAGCAAGCAGAAGCAGCAGCAAAGGCCGCCGCAGAAGCCTCAGCAAAGGCGGCCGCCGAAGCAGCAGCAAAAGCAGCAGCAGAAGCCGAACAACGCCGCCGATCGGAGGCAGAAGAAAATGCTAGAAAAGCGATCGCATTGGCTTATGAGCAAAATAAATCTTGGTTGGGGAGTTCTTTCAATGATGTGCAAATTGATTGGAATACTTTATTAAGTAGTCGGGTAGCCGCGATTCAGTATTTTAATGGCGGTTATGTGGTTTGGAATGGTGTCCATGCAGTTGCTTATCAAACTGGTTCTGGCAATTCAAACTCTTCTACTAATGTGACACCTATTGAGGTACGACTGCACGATTTGGGGATGCAATACGGTCGCCACGAATACGGTCAGTATGTTGGTTTCGCCAATCGCCAGGATTACTATAAGTTTACAGTGGAAAAAATTGGTGATTACTATCCCCAGGATTTACTATTTGCACTCAGGTCAAATGGGGTTGATATTCCGTTAACGGATGCAAGTATTGAGATTTTAGATGACCAATTGAATCCCGTGCCTTTGTCTCAAGTTTGGCAAGCTAACGGTCAACCAGGATTATCTCACTTAACTGGTGCTACTTATTATGTGCGGGTAAAACCTGCTAAAAATAATCTCAATTATGGGCTAACGCTCAATCTTGATTCAGCACAAGAAAGTTTAGGAAGTGCCAGACCATTAGGAGCAATTAAAGGTCGCCAACAGTTCCGCGATTTCGTGGGAAATAAAGGCGATGGTTTAGGGGATTATTATAGCTTTTCTGTGGAGAATCCGAGTCTGTTGCAGTATAGTTTGTCGCAATTCGATCCAGGCGGTGATGCCAATGTTGAGATATTAGATAGTAATGGCAATGTGATCCCTCCCGATCAATTTTCAGGCAAAGTTGGAGGGAAAGAACTCCAACCCGGTCAGTATTATTTACGGGTGACTGCGGCTAATAATACTAATACGAACTACACTCTCACTATGCAAATGGCAGAGGAGTTAGGGACTTACACGGGTCGCCATGAGTATAATGACCGCGTTATTGCTGGCAAATATCGGGAAGCTTTCTACCGCTTGAAAGTTGACGCACCTGCTGAGGAATTGCACTTAGCGCTGAGGAATTTGAGTGGGGATGCCAATGTGGAATTGCTGCGGAATGATGGCAGTGGCATTGTCAATAGTACCTTAATTTCTCCGGTCGTTGGTTCTAATCAATCGGGTACGCAAGCAGAGTATAAGGCTTATGCTAATGTACCACCGGGTGACTATCTGGTGCGGGTGTATATGCCAGATTCATCGGTTCCTTGGACTAAGTACGATTTGGTGATGAATCTTGACCAAGCGGGTGAAGATTGGAGTCGGGCTCGTAACTTGGGAATGCTGACGGATATTGCTCAATCAAGCGATTACCAGTTCTCGGATTTTGTGGGGGCTGATAGGGGGGATGGTAGTGATGTTTATAAGTTCCAAGTGGGTGATTATGGGTTAGTTCATCTGGCGCTGAAACCGCAGGCGGGTGATGGGGAAGCGAATATGTTAGCGGGTAATATGAGGCTTCAGGATGAGTCTGGGAAGGATGTTGATTTACTGAATGTTAATCCAGATAAAGATGTAAATTACGCGGCGGCTTATTTGCAACCGGGTAAGTCTTATTATCTGACTGTCTCTTCTAATCGGGAGATGATGACTAATTACAATTTGGTGATTAATCCGGATCAAGGTGGGAATGATTGGGCAAGTGCGCGGGATTTGGGGGTTATTAAGGATGGACAGCCTAATAAGGCAGATAATGATGAAGACTACAAGTTGCAGGAATTTGTAGGGTATCTGAATGGCAATGTTGATGGCGCTGATTTTTATAAGTTTACACTTGATGAGCGTAATGTGATGACGTTTGGGCTGGGGGGATTAAGTGCGCCTACCCATATTCAGTTATTTAATGCTGCGAATCCTGGTAAGTCGATAGATTTTAGTCAACTTGTGTATGAAACACCGAATCTTGACAAGCGCCTGAAAGTTGAATTGAATAAAGGGACATATTATTTAAAACTCTCTCCAGATGAGTCATTTGGTAAGCAGGGAACGACTTACAGTTTGGGAATTAATGCTGAGAAGGTGATCTTACCAACCTTAACTGGAGATAGGAATTATCTTAACGAGTTAAAAACATGGAATGATAGTAAGTGGAATTGGGCTGCTGGGGATAATACTCGAATTACTGGCCCAGTTTGGAGTGGAGAAACTGATAGAAGAAACTACGCTGATCACAAGTATATTTTGCAGGTCTATAATGATTTATCTAAACAGCTTCTTGGGGCCGTTTATCCATCTTCTGCTGGCTATGTTCAGGATGACAGCTACTACATGGGTAATGATTCTTTGAATCATACAGGTATAGATATTGATACCCCTGATTATGCAGTTGATGTCAAAACACTTGTTGGTGGGACTATTAGCAGAATTCAAACATACCATGAAGGAACTAAAGAAATTGATCAGTTCTTAGAAGTAGCGGGTGATGATGGGAGATTCTATCGCTATGGTCACTTAGGTACTGTTAATGTAACATCGGGGAGAGTAGAATCTGGCCAGGTTATTGGTCAGATCGGGCCTGTTAGTAAATTTAAGTATTCAAATCACTTACATTTTCAGGTAAATGAGACTCAACAAAAACCTTCGGATTACAACCAGAAAGATCCAGCCTCTGTTTACGAGTGGACTATCAATCCTTTAAAAGCATTTTGGGAATTAAAGCGCAGTATAAAAACCGATGGAAACAACTATAACCCAGTTGAAATATTACCCGTTCAGCCTGATATTCCAGTAGAAGATCCGATTGATAATGTAGATGGAGATTTAATTCTTGATGATTCGGACTATGAAGAAAGCTTGCCAATTGGTCAGCTAATTGCCAACGAGGTTGTTGAGCTTGCCAAGGAAAGCTTAAAGGGACTGAATCAAGCAATTACTGATGGAATCAGAAGCCAATTTAACGATATTACCAATCCTCTGCAAAATAAAGTTGATGAGGCTGAGAGGGAAGTTGCAAAATTGAAATCTCAGCTAGAGAGTCTTGTTCCTGGGCCTATTGAAGGTTTGGTTGATGACGTATTTGCTCCTGTACAAGAAGCTTTAAGGATAGCGAATAAGTTGCTTCAGTCAGCAAAAGAGGAACTTAAAAAAGCAACTGATGTAGTTGAAGAAGTAATTGACTATGCGATTGACGCTGCTGCTGACCAGCTTAATGAATGGACTCCTTATGTTGCCAATATTGTCCAAGCACTGTTCTATGCTGGCGAGGAATGGGTTGAGAATTTAACAGATCCAGAATTCTGGACAAATCAAGAACTCTGGGAAAAGTTTGCTGAATTTTTTGTGGGATTGGTAATAACAGCTTTAATTTCCTTTGTGGCTGGTGTAATTGCTGGGGCTATTGGCACTTTAATTTCCTTTGCTGGTGCTGGTCTCACTATTCCCGCAGGAGTTGCCAGTGCTGCTGCTATTTTTGCAACAATTATGGGTGTAGTAATTGGGGCTTACATGAGTCGGGATGAGCTAATGGCAATTTATGAAAGTACCAAAACAACCTTAGAAAATTTGCATGAAGGAGCTAAATCATCTACTACAAATGAAGAGTTAGAGGCGGTTGGTGAAAGATTTTCTAGAGAATATACTGATGCTTTTGGTAAACTAATCACTTTGGTAGCTAACATCGGTGTAGGAGCATGGACTGGAGGATTAGGAAGTAAAGCGGGTTCTTCTATAGCAAAAAACATTAAGACCGGGAAATATAAGATAACAGTCCCTAGATTGATTAGCAAGGGTCAGTTAACTTATGAGCAGGGGGCTGCACCTAAACCCAAAGAGGTAAACTTAGCAAAAAAATACTACATAGAAAAACTTGGACTTAATGTCAAGTTTTTGAAAGAAGCCCCACAAGCTCAGGTTAAAAATATCCCAACGCCTGACACTCTAATTCAAGGAATGGGAAATGTAGAATTTTACCAACCAGCACCAAAAACAATATTGAATACTATACGGAGGACAGCCATAGGCAAAGGGAAACAAGCTCCAACAGTACATATAGATTTTCCAAATGGTTCTGATCTCTCCTTAAAAGAGATTGAAAGTATTCCCGAATTGGTATTCAAAAATAGTACCAAGGTAGAGCGCATAAAAATCACGGTAAATAGTGAAAAATTGATTATTGACAAATCAAGACCAAAAATCTAGCCTCCCTAACCCATGCCGTCAGGTAACATCCTAACTGCTGCCGATGTCCTCAATTTACTCGTCATTGGAATCGACAAAACCACCTTAGAAACCGAACTCACCGCCTCAGCTTGGATATTCACCCCAGCTAGAGGCGGATCGAAAAGTGGTGGGGGTAAAATCTGGACTAGCCCAAACAATCAATCTAGCGTCAGAATAATGACTAAACCTGATGGTTCATCCTATACCCGCGTTTACAATGGCCCCGGAGGTGGCGCACCCGGAGAACAACCTTTAAACCCATTAGGACAACCCGGAAATCGTGCAGAAACCCACTTTATTCTACTTCCCTAATCTCACCCCAAAACCCACTATGAACTTTGAAGAAATCTGGCAACAATACGACTTTACCGAAGCAGAATTACTCTCAATGGGATGGCAATTTCCCTATACTTACATCCTCAATCTCAACTACTACTGGGAACTCAATCTCACTAACACAACTTCTGAAATAGCCACCACCGATCAACCCCTAAAACTGATCCTACAATCCTGTATTCGGCTCGATATACAACTCAACTCAAATCCTAACGAATTAGAGCAAATCCCGGCTAATCTTGGCACAATTATCGGGTGGGGTAAAGTTACTCCTTCCCCTTGGTTAGAAAACCTCTCCCTTTCCCCTGATGAATGGCTACATCTATTTTTTGATATCGGTGGAAACAACAAAATTGAAGCGCTTTGTCAGTCGATAGTCATCGAACAATTAGCCAAACAATCCTTAGCACTGATTTCGTAATCAGTCAAGAAACTAAGGCCTTAAATATCATCCCTACTTAAAGAGTGAAAGGGGAAGGGCGATCACTCTTTTTGTTTTCGTCAATATTAAAATTATAGTTTTTGGCGGATATTTAAGAAATAATTTCAGACATTGACTGAAAAACTCGCAGCCTCAGCATCCTTAATTGCCTGCCTCAATCGCACCAAACGCCTTTGCCTACTATCATTTTCTAACTGCATCGTAATATCTTCTAATTCCAAAGTCGCTGCTTCCATCGCTAAACGACTGCGGCGCAAATTAGCCAATAATCTCTTGGCTGTTTCAGGATCAGGAATACGCGGTTGGCTAATCATGGCAAATTCCACTCCGTTTTCACTTCTTGAATACTCCGTTCCATTGCCGGAATTTCCATCTGGATGCGTTCAATAGATTGGTTTACTAAGTTTAGCATATCAGCCGGAATCGTGGGTTGAGACTCAGCTATGCGTAACTGAAAATTAGATAACCGAGAAAACCAGGGTACAGCACGTTCAGCCACACTTTTCAATTCATCCAGAAATGGCATCGTATCACTCGTTTCTCCAAACAGTTCAAACAGAGTCAATTCTGCTGCTGTTGCTGCATCAACAATCTCTAGCAACTGGCGTTTTAAATTCCAGATAATTTCCGCAAGTTCGTTCGGAAATTTTGCCATACTTGCAGATTCCTCATCACTCCTTAATTATTGTAAGTCTAATTGTAACTTAATGATTATTTTATTTACCGTTTAGAAAAGTAAATTTGACTACTTTTGGGGATGGGAAGGCGCGATCGCTTTTTTGGGGATGGGGGCGATCGCATAGAAACCAATGGAAAATTTCCCACTGAACTTCTATGCGATCGCCCCTTAAAACCCAACCACCCCCACTCGACTAAACCATTTCCAACTCCCTCGGTTTCGATTCAGGCGCAGGCGTGAGAGTAGTTCGGGGCTGAGACAAAGCTTTTTCCCGTTCTACAATCATCTCTTGGAAACGAGCCGCAGCTTGCTCTGTCAGGGGAATTTGAACCTCCCCGGTGTTAACGTTGGCTTTAAACACGGTGCGCTTGGACTCGTTTCTGACAAAGCAATCCCCATTCGGCTGCACGTAAGCCGTCCATTGGTTGTCGCCAAACTTGAAGTGCTGGGTACTATCGGAAGGAAAGTGCGATCGCATAGCCGCCGTCTGTGGGCACCGCTGTTGCTTGTAGGTTTCCGAAACGACGCTAAAGAGGGTGTCTTGCAGAGAAAGCCGCCAGTTGTCAGCTTTAGCGTTGGTGATATCGTGTTTTCCGTTAAATGCTGTTTCTGGTTTTGAAACCCGTTCTTGTGGAGTGTTATCATTTTGTGCGATCGCACTACGCCCAGTTTTCGCCAACTCAGAACTCTGAGATACTTCAGGTGAATCGAACGATGGCAATTGAATTTCAGGCAACCGAATCGATTCCCGGTTAACTTTCAGCATAACCGACCTACCGCCTTTGTCGGGGGAAAGCATTGCCTCAAAAGTAGTTCCAGGGGGAAACTTAGGACTTTCGGGGGAAAATGTACCCAAATTTTTCCCGTCCAACTGGATAATGGGAGTGCCTTGAAATCGGTAATATTTCTCGTGAGTGGGAGGTAAATCGATCGTTCCCACTTGCAAAGTTACTTTCCGATCCTTCCATTTTGACTTGGAGAAATCTTCTTCTGAGTAGTCGTTATCGGGATGTTTGACATTGACTACTTCTATTTGATTTACCCGATAATTTGACAAAGCATCGGAGATTTCATCCATGAATAATTTGTAGACAAGTGCGCCTCTCCCTGCTTTATCTTGAGACTCAATCCATTTACAATCGACGGGAGGCACGATGAGGAGTCTGGTTTCATTACCGGAGTAGTTTGTTACTTTCAAAGAGTCGGTGTCGATGCGATCGTTGGAATTATCTCCGTATTTGGCATCGAGTTTCGCTACCATGTTCTGAGGTAAGTTTTTGAAGGCGAATTCAACTAACGGCAATTCGGGATGAGCAGTAGCTTCGTAGGCAATGCCTTTGCTATCCAGTGCGTCTTTCCATTGGTTAGGTAGGTCAATGGTTCTGCCGTCTTTTGTTTTCACTTTCTGGAAAGGAACTTGCAGCACGTAGACATCTCGCGATAAGGCTTCGTGGAGCAATTCGTAGTCTTCTTGGAGGGAAAAGGTAATTTCCAAATCCTCTGCCACCTTCTGGCAAATTGTCCGGTGTTTGCTCAGATTATCGGAAGTGTGGGTAGCTTGGAATAAGGCATGAGCCGCTCTAGTTTTTCTGTCTGGAGTATCCCAAATTTCGTCAATTTCGGCTCGATAGCTGTCATAAAGTTTGCCCATTTCCTCTTTTCGAGCTTTGATGTCGCTGCCAGTGCGATCGTAGATAATACTCTTGTCCTCTTGAAAGCGCTGCACGAGGTCTTTTGCCCATTGTAATTCGTTTTCTTCCCAATGTAAATCATTTTCTTTGCTGGGGCGGTAGCCGATTTCTCGCTCTAGTAGGGCATTTTTGTACTCATAGGAAACGTGCAATTCTTTGCCTTCTTTTTCGTACTCAATGCCTGCTGCATCTAGTTCCTTGCGATTGTCTTTTGACACGATTAAATGAGCCGGAATCGGGGGTAGAATGTGCTGAAATTCATCTCGGTTACGGTGGATGAGTCGCGTTTGTTCCCAATAAGGGTTAACGGCTTCTTTGGCTAGGACGTAAACAGGATTGGGGAAGTCGGCGGGCATAGGAAATTGTTTGTAGAGTTGGTCGTCTCCTTTGTACTGGAAAAAGTAAGTGCAGCTTTTGTGTTTTTCGCACCATTCATCTACTTTTTCCAGTAAAGTGTCAGGATTTAGACCTGTGTTCTCTTTCACTTCTTTGGCATCTTTACCCCGCAGCGAGTTTTTCTGGTAGTCAACTTCGTACTGTTCCATGATGCTAAGAGCGGCAATAAATCGCTTCTGCTGCTTGAGAAATAGCTTTTCATCTTCGCCGGGGTTGGGGAGTGCTGCTGCTACTTTACCAATGGCTAAAGCGACGATTCCGACTTCATTTTGAGAACTGGCAACTCCGATTTGTTCTAGGGTGGTAAACTTGCGTTGACCTGCTTTAACTTTACCTTCTTTGACTTCAGAATCGTTTTCTCGATACTTAGCTTTAGTATAGGGAACTTTCTCCGCTTGTACCACTTCTCCGAAGTCAAATAATCCGTCTTGTGCTGGTAAGATTTGTTGGGCAATATGAGGGATTTTTTGAGATTCAATGCCAAAGGGTTCGTCACCGTCAAAATCACCTTGATGGAACTTTTCTAAGTCTTTGGGATTGAACCAAATTACACCTTTAATTTTTGCCATCACAGTGCGGATTTCATCGGGCATATTTTCCAGGTTTGGGGCGTGTATATTCTGGTATATTCTCAGACCATCTTTGTTGAGAATGGGGAATCGACCTTGAACGCATTGTCCTTCTTTTAAATGGTGAGCGCAAACCGTACCTCTGGCTAAATCTTCGCAGGGTAAAGCCATTGCAGAGGTCATTGATAAAGCACCTCTGGTTGCCAGATTTCGCCATTTGGATGCTAACCACCTTTCTGCCATATTGGTAAATTCGGGACTGCCTATCATCAGTCCGAATTTATCGGCTTTGAGCATTTGGATGTCCTGTCTTTCCCGCTTTTTATCCTCGGTACTTTGTTCACTATCACCGTTGATTTCGTCATCAACTGTAGTTGATAATTTGTCCTGGTGTTCTTTGAGTTTTCTTTCGTTTAAACGCGCTAAATATGCTTCGCGTTTATCGTAATCTTCTATCATGGCTTGGCGCAATTTCATCGGGTCGCGTTGCAGCGCTGCCAATTTTTGAGCTTCGGCTTTAGCTGCTGGTACTAGGTCTTGTTTTTGGGCTGCTTCGTCGAACCAAACTCCGGTGGATTGCCAGCTTGTTTGGGTGATGCCGATTTGACTGTTTTTACGATTGCCAAGGATGGCTTTGGGTAGTTCGTAATCGCCACAAGGAATGAGTTCTTTGAGTTGTTTTTTATTGATGCCTTTGATGCTTGAACAGTCTAAAATGAGTTGTGGTTTGTTACCTTCTGAGTCGGTTAATGAGTCTAGTAAATTGTCATCGGGACGGAGGGTTCCTTTAGCTAGAAAGCTGACTTGGGGTGTGGATTCTGTATTTTCTGAATTCCAACTGCGAAGCCAAGCGAAACGAAATTGGCTGGCTCGATTTTTCTCACCGCCGATGCTTTTGAGTAATTCGGAACTGATTGCACCGTGACAGTCTCCGGTGCGATATTTAGCATATTGTGGGTCGGTGAAATCAACAATTTTTACTCGTAGATGGTCGCATTCTGTTACGCCGGACATACAAGTGCTGACGAGAAGGGAACCGTAGCGACAGGCGGTATCTTTTTCTGTTACGAATAAGTCTCCGATCTTTTTGGCTAGGGTTTCGTTACCAAAGTAATAGCTGTTGCCAGATTGAAAGATCATGCGTCGCTTGATGCCATCTTCTGGGTCGTGGATGCTGGCGCGTAATTGGTGAGGGTCGGGATTGGATTTGTCAAGTTTGATTATCATTAATGAGTTCAGTTCTTCTGGTTGAAACATGGCTTGCAGAATTGAGTGGCGCAGGATTTCTGGGTTGTTGAAGAATTTGCCTACATTGCGTCCTTTGGCATCGTTGTAAGCGGCATCGAAAACGGGTATTTTGAGTCCTTCTTCGGTAGCAATTGTGGCGACCATGAGTTGATTTCTCCCTAGAATTGAGGTGTTAGAATAGGAATTGTTGAAACAGTTGGTAAGGCTGGTAAGAAAAGTCTATCTAAGCCTTAACAGGTTGAAACTTGGTCAAGTGTTGACCGTTGGAAGTGTTTTTGAGGGGATTGAAATGGAACTAATGGTTGATGTGGGTGTTAGTCCGGTTTTGTTTGAAGATGAGGATACTGAGTTGGTGGAGTTGGCGATCGCTCCTGAAGATGAGGATAAATACCCATTCGTCCGTCCCAGTAGCGCTCCTGCTGATTTGATGGACAGACCGGGGAGGGTTATTGGAGAATGGGAAAATATGGACTTTGATGAGCGAATTCAGGCTGACCCTACATATATCGATAGGGTTTAGGTGTAAGGGACGCAGAGCAGAGGGGTTGGGTGTTTGGTTCGATGGGGCGGCGGTAGCCGCCTTTTAAACGTTTAATATCTTTTAGTTTTGACCTATCCTGAATGGAAAACCCTTTATAATACAAAATATAATACAAGTAACATACAGTAAAGAATGAGCCCCTATCACCTTAACAATCAACAGCAAGAGCAAATATACCACTGGCTAAACTCCCTTGTAGGGCCTGGTTCTGCTGCCTTCTACCGCGATGCCTGTCGCCTCATGGAAATGGAGTCGCCGTTAGAGTCCACAACACATTATGTAGCTCACTCATTGCGAGAAATTGAGAGTGCGTTGCGCGATGTGTTAGAGCCATTAGCAAAACCTGTGGTAAGCAACCCCAATTTGTCTAAGTGTCCAAGCTGCGGGGATAAATTTTCACAATCTAATCAGGCTCCTTCTCATAAAGATGAAATTAGTGCTATTTTGCAAGCACTGGGCATTCCTGAAACAGAGACAGTAGCTAAAACTTGGCTGAAGTTAGCAGGTAGACAAAATGAATATGGTTTGCATGGTCGTGCACATCGTAACGATCTTGCCCCGCCACGTCCACTTGATGAAAGATTCAAACAATTTTGGAGCGAAATTCAGACAGTATTGTATATTATCCTTGACAAATTTGAAACTCGCTATTCGAGAGTCTATATTCTTCTAAATGAGCTTTTATCCAAGCCTGAACCTACAAAAGATGATTTAAAAAACCTTCGCCTTAATGTTCCTAATAGCTTTGTAGCTATGAGCTACTTTTTTGAACGGTTGTCTTTCCCAGGATGGATCGACAAACTTCGGGACAAAGGTTTTTTCAAAAGTCCACCTGATCCAGAAGTTGATACAGATACAGGAAGGATTCTTTTTAGGCAATGGCCTCAGTCCCGCTACTTAGCACGGATGGCTTCTCAAGAACCAGCGATAGTTCTAGAAATTGCTCTAGAGATTTTAGAAACAAGAACAAAAAATGTTTTCGTACACAATGATTTGGCTGAAGCAGCTCTTGCAATGCCACCTGCTCTAGCAGCTCGTTGGGTAGAGCAAGAAATAGAATGGCTCAAAAAGCAAGACTATCTTTATTTTTACTTAGATAAAAAATTAGGTAAGCTGGTTACATATCTTACTGAAAAAAACCAAGTTAATGTAGCGCTTGCCTTAATCCGAGAACTACTGGCTATTTTACCATCTTCTGAAAGTAGCATATTACTGCCGGAACCAAACGCACGCCTCAATGACTATGAGTATAGCCAGATTCTTGAAAATCATGTACCCAAGTTACTAGAAGTAGCCGAAGAATGTACATTCGAGATGCTTTGTTGTCTGCTCGATGATGCAGTTCGCTTGTCACCATCTCAAGATTATTCCCATAATTGGCGAGCTGCTATTGAGGATAATCCACATGAAATCAGGGAGCGTTTGATAAGTGCGGTACGAGACGCGGCAGAGCAACATCTTGGGAAGAACCCCGCTGCGGTATGCACCCTAGTACCCATATTGGAGAGTTATGAATGGACAATTTTCCAACGGCTTGCATTATACCTTCTCTACCGCTTTCCAAATGAGGCGCAAAATTTAATTGCAGAACGACTTACGAACCGTGATCGCTTTCAAAATCAAGGCGAACTTTACGAGTATAAACTTTTGCTGAGGGACCAATTTTTACATCTTATTCCAGAAGCACAACAGGTAATTCTTGACTTGATTGCAGGAGGGCCTATTGACAGACCAATCAGTGAAGATCAAAGAACTGCGTATAAAAAACATTGGCAGCTAAACTGGTTAGCAATTTTAAGTGATAATCTTCCTACAGAGTGGCAGCAGCAGTACGAACAGTTAGTAAAAGAAATAGGTTGTCCTCAGCCTTTAGAACCTACAAAGGGTATACAGGTGTGGCAAGGACCTAACAGTCCAAAATCTACTACAGAACTAGCTTCCATGAGTATGGAAGAGCTATTTGCTTTTTTGAGGGAATGGCAGCCTTCTGGAAATCTGTTTGAGCCGTCGCGCAATGACCTGGGATGCGTTCTTTCGATAGTTATTGTTCAAAAGTCGGAAGGCTTTTTAGCCCATATTGAACAGTTTAAGCAGCTGGATTGGGAATACATGGTCTGGCTACTCAGAGGATTGCAAAGTAGTTTGTCAAGTCGTTCAGAAGTACAACAAAAATTCTTCTGGTCTCAAGTTTTTGAGTTTAGCTTTTGGATGCTCTCACGACTGCAAGACATTCGTGAGAGCAGCACTGAGCCAGGGAGTGGTTTTAATCAGTGGAGTCGGATTTGTGAAGCTGTAATAGATTTACTTCGGTCTGGTCTTACACCAATAGGCAATAAAGAAATCCCTGTAGAATTCCGCAACCAAGTTTGGAACATATTAGAACCACTTACTAATGACTCAAAGCTTACACCTGGCTTTGAAACATACTATCATGGCTCAAATGCCAGCCCTACTAACGATTCTGTCCATACTGTTAGGGGCAAAGCAATGCACGCAGTTATCGAATATGCTTTATGGGTAAAGCGTTATACTCAAGCAAATGAGAACCAAGAGAAACAGATAAAATTCAGCTTAGACAAGGTTCCTGAAGTAAGGGAAGTTATTGAGCGCCATCTTAATCCAGCACACGATCCATCGCTTGTCATCCGCTCTGTTTATGGTCGATGTTTTTCAACATTATTACTTGCTCTTGATTCTGGCTGGACAACAAAAAATCAACAGAAGATTTTTCCAACAGACGATGGCTTGCAAGAGCTACGCAAAGCTGCGTGGGAAGGATACATTACTTCTAATGACGCTTGCGTCACATTATTTACTATGCTCCGTAAGGAGTACAGTCACGCTATTGAGCAAATTGGTGATGCTATTCAGGAATGGCAAAATTCATCAAGAGCCGATGAAGCTCTAGCTTCACATCTACTAAATCTCTACTGGCATGGAGATTTAGAGCTTAGTGAGCCAGATAAACTGTTAGAAAGATTCTTAGCAAAAGCTTCAGCCCAACTTTCGGGAGAGTTCATGAGGGAGATTGGAGAGCGGCTGCGTTATGGAAATTTTGAGATTGGAGTAGATTTGCTTCAACGATTGCAAAGACTGTGGGAATGCCGCGTTAGCCAAGTCAAGAGTGCCAAAGAAAATAATGCACAAGCATCAGATTTGAAATTTTTTAGCTGGTGGTTCAATTCAGGAAAGTTTGATAGCAACTGGGCGCTTGCTCAACTAAAAGACGTTATCAGACTGGTTAAAGATATAGATTACGATAACCACTTGCTAAATCATTTGGTTGCCCTTGCTCCCTTAATGCCGCTCTCTGTAGTTGAGTGTTTGAGTTTAATGGTTGATGAACTCCGAAGCGGTGACGGGTCTCTTTCCTATTATCAGGAGGACAGCCGTACTATTCTATTGACCGCTCTTCAAAGCGGAGATAAGACCAGTCATACGTTAGCAGAGGATTTGATCAACCGTTTATTAGCTCGTGGAATAGCAGACTTTAGAGATTTGTTGACAAACATGGACAACTAAAATTCATTTTATCAACAGGCGATAGCGCTTTCAAATGCCCAAGTTAATGGCTCAATTCACATGAACTTCAAGGTTGTGTATACAGCCTGCTGGCTGATATAGAGCGATCGCGCCGTCCCACTCTCCAAATCAAAATAAGTAGCAAACCGTTTAAGATTCCCCCCAGCCATCCGATACAGAAAATCCGCCGCCTCAGCCGCCACCCGAACATTCACGCTCTCGCTCTGCAAGTTCAGCACTGCCATCTCAGCACAAGATAGGTTATTTGTCAACTCTTCTGGTTTCGGTTTCAAAAGGTCAGGAGCCTGAAGCATCGGAGATGGCAGCTTTGCACATCCCAGCCCCCCAAAATTATAGAACTCCGGGTCAGTTTCCAAAGAACTGCCCAGCAAAATTTGTCCGGCTGCTGCATGATTTCCGCAATCCAGATACCACACGCGGGGAATTTCAGAACGGCTGTAAAATTGGTTTAACTCCAGAACCTGGTTAATTACCGCTCTCCCGGAAGCCGTATCCACGCACCCTACCAGGATAGTCAGCTTGTCGTAGGCGTAGCGAATCAACTTCGGGTTAAATTCCTGCACGAAAGCCGTCGCGTCCACTCCCCAAGCTATAGAGTATCGCAACGCTAGAGCCTGCGCCTTGGGCAGTCCGATTTCCTTGTCGCAGAAAGCTTGCCTGCTGATGTTGGCCTCTTCAACTATATCGGGATCTGCGATCGCAAACTGCACCTTCTTCCCCAACTTGCCTAAACTCCGTGCCAGTCGTGCAATATGGTAAGACAGCCAAGAACCAGTTCCTCCCGTCCCAATTAGCCAAAAGTCAATCGAATCAGCCTGTCTGACAATCAAAGGCGAAGCTGACAAATAATCATACTTAAACATGGGGTAAATCTCCAAATGTTGTTTACAATTCGATAGAGTCATCTAACAAAGATGGTGCAACAGAACTAGAGTAGAATTTATCAATCAAATAGTTTTTTTCTCCGCAAACTGTGACATCTACAATGAAACTAGGCAATTCAAATATCCAGTCAGCCGGAACGTGCCAGAATTGCCGATAAACTCCAACTCTGCAAATAATTTCAGCGCTCGATTCTGTTACTTTCCCTAAAACTGCGAAAATGCGGAAACCCCCTTCATCTGCATCATCAGCACCAGAGAAGAAAGCCGCCATTCGATTATGTGAATGTACCTCTACAGTGGCGTTAATGTACGAAGAATCTAAACCGTATTCAATCGCTTTGCATTTACCAGAACTTTGCGTTTGATCTGGAATTACAAGTTGCCATTGTCCTTGTTCATAATGAATATGAAAAGTGATTTCTAACGGTGGTTCTGCAAGCGCGGCGATACAACTTTCCTTCCACATTTGGATGAGTATCTGCTGAGGGATTCGTCCGGGCGTTAATCGGACTAAAGGTTCAATTCGTTCTAATCCTCTGATTGACGCGGTAAAAACTTCTACCGGGATTATCACTTCTAATCCCGGTCTAACTGCTCTAGCAAAGATACCATTGCTGCCAATTATGTACTCGAACATACTGCTAGAGTGAGGCGGCAGATTGTCTCCGAGTTTGACAATCTTATAATCAACCAATTCTAGGTTGTATGGATTCAGGCTTGGTTGTTCAATCATCAGTTATTGCTGCAACTAATTTGGCAATTGTTTGCTTGGTAGCAATTAAATCTTTAACAGGGTAAGATGAACGTTTAACCGCTTTTTCGAGTTGTCCGCATATATCACTGGGTTGTGCCCTAGATTTGCCATCACTCAAATGTCCGTTGAAAGGACTAGAGATGAATATTTCCCAAGCTTTTGTAATCGTATTGGGCGCAGCTACAGGCGGTTTATTATCTCCCCAGCAGATGCGTCCGCAAGATTGATAGGAATGCAAATAAACATTGGGTAGCGGAACGTGAAAAGCTTCTGCTTCCGGGTCAAACTTCGAGCCTTTAATTGCCCAAACCCAGTAATCAGATTTCAACCCCAAAAACACCATTGCTGGTAAAGGAATTAAGTGCTTTGATTCCAATAGATTTATTTCGTGTTTCTGAGGTGGTACAAATTTGATTGTCCATTCCCCAGCGCTGCCAGTTCCCCAACGTACTATCCCCGATTCAGGGTTTATCCAACCCGAATCAATCGGTGTATTGGCAAAAGCTGCCCGCAGAGTTGCTGGAGATAGACATTTATACTTAGAACCGTCCCCGGATTGATAGTGAAAAATGTAAGTACCGCCCTCAATAAAGAGAAGTTCAGCTTGAATAGCGGACAACTTTCGGGGAGCAAACTCTAGTATCTCCCGAATTATTTCAGATGCAATGTCAGATTCCATAATGCTAAGATGTGCGAAAAATTGGTGTTAGGGTCAGATTCAATCCAGTCAATCAATTCGCAGGCTTTATCTAATAGCTGAGTGGCTTTTTTCCATTCACTAGCTAGGAATTTAATGTCTTCAATTGTCCAGGGTCTTGATTCAAAATTGCGATTCCAGTAACTTTCACAGCAAACACTTTGGTCTAGCCAAATATTTCCTGTTTCCAAGTCAAGGAGTGCTAATGCTGTAGGCAAATCGCTGATAGGAGGTGCAACGCGACGGGCTAATCTTTTAAGAAGTTTGAAGTTAGTTTTTTCGGGATGGGCAATGTCTTTCAAGCTGTATCCAAACGTGCATTCATACCACGATTCCCCTTCATCACCTGCTACCGATTCCAACCACCATCTACCTGACTGGGAAAGCGGCAGTAATATCTGCCATCCGCTTCGCAATGCGTCAATTCCTTCTTCATGGTCTTGCCAATCTATTCCTTTAGGCGAGACAGGAATTTGATAGAGGCGCTCTTCATAAGCACCCTCTATAATTATGTCGTCAATGGGAAACAGATGTTCGTTAACTAGGGAAATAAACTCCAATTCCTTGGGACTATGATTTTCATCTTCAGAATAGAGTTCGGCTTGGCTTTTTTCCCATTCTAAAGGAAACAATTCTTCGTAAAGACTGAGTAGCTGATAGGTATTTAGATGAGCCAACAAATAATCTGTTGCTAATTTAAAGTCGATGATTGGTTGGCACTGCTGTAATATTTGCAGAGCGGATTTAGCATTCCAAATTGCACCCATATTAAAACCCTATTGGAATTGCACCAGCTACAGAGCAACTATTTAACAATCGTTCCTTAGTTCGCTCAACTGCTTTTACATCGTCTGTCCCTTTAGAAATAGCTAACTCAATAGTTTTTGCCATTTCTTTCATAGTCGCGCTATCGAGTTCTCCCGAAAGCTCTAACCGTTGTAATTTCCGACACATAGATAGTGCAGGATTAACTTCTTCTGGTGCAGTGATGAGAAATTCTAAAGGAGTCATTTTCATGGTTATTTTACTCCTTTAGAGCCGTTGCGTTTGGCTACTGTAATCAATTCTCCAGGTTTTCTAATGATGTCGGCGTTGGCGCAATCTGGGTAATAAGTTGTTAGCAGTTTACGCAGTTCATTATCATCACCTGCTATGTCCTCATCAACAGGATGTTGTTGTCCCTCAAAGGAAATTAGCACTTTCTTTTTTGAAGTCATTTTGTTCTCTCAAAAGTAGGTAAGTTATTCAAATTCCAAATAATGTCAGTTGCGTTCCAGTAGTTTTAGACTCTGTAGGCGTAATGGTGCTACTTGTTTCGCTTCTAGGTTTATTTGGGCTAGTGGTTCTTTTCTTTTGATTGCGAGCATTAGCAATCTGTCGCCGCACTTGGCGATTGGGAAAATCTGCTACAAGTTCCTTCAGCAGTTCTTTTAGAGGAGGCGGTAATTCTCCCAAGGATGACTCCCTTATCGTTTGGCTAACAGGAAAATCGCCGTGACTGCTTGCTGAAATAATTACAATCCGTCCCTCTGAATGACCATCATCTGGTTTAAATGTTAGGTGCAGTTCGACGGTACATTTATCGAAGATATAAGGTTCTTCTTGTTGTTCGGATTGTAAATTGCTGGATTCTTCGGTTTCATAGAGAGTATTTTCTTCATCTTCCTCTACCCATTTTTCATCATCAATTGGTTCTGAATCGTTTGTAGAGGTTGATGATTCAGTAGCGACTGGTTTTTTAACTTTAGCTGGCGAGAGTAGAGCTAGATAAGGTTTTTGAGCTTGCCAGCGACTTCGGTCAAATAGTAGCCCAATTTTTTGAAATCTCTCCTCTATGGTTTCTTCATCTTCAGATTGAATTGTATATTCAATTAGCTCCTCGCTCGTTACCGATAAACTGGCCGTAGCGACTGCATTTTTTGGTGTTAACCATTTCATTTGAGCGGTGTTATTTAATAGATTATCATGGCGTTTCTGGGCGATAGCCCTCTAACTGGTGTTAATTAAAATCATTTTTATTCAAATGTCCACTTAGTAGTAAGAGGGGTTCATCGGCGTAGGCTTCTATTTCCAAGTAATCGGTCATTGCTTCAGCGACAGCGGCTCGCATAGAACCAAGGGTTACGAATAATCTCCCATCTTTGATGGGAAAAGATATATCAAGGTGATTGTCTCCTTCCTGAATCAACATGATAAGTTTACCTCGATAAACTCGGTAAGTAATTCTATCAAATGTTGAAATGTCAAACGAGTGGTTATTGTGTCTTTTCATGGAAATAGTTATACTAGATTAATTCAAAAAAAGGTTAGCAGATAGCATATAATAGCTATCTGCGGTTAGTGAAATCTCCCCAATCTTTTGTCTGAAAACCCTCTGCTAGCCGACTCTTGCTTTCACCTTCTTATTAGAAGTATCAGTGTTTTTAGGAAGCGCTTTTTCTTTACGCCCAGTCTTCTGTGTGGTAGAATGAGTTTCCTGAGAGTTTAATGCACGATTAGAAATTACTTCAGTGGCAGCGGTCAGATTTGATGGCACGATTCCGTATTCAACTCTGAGTTTACGCTCAATTCGAGTGCCATCAACGGGAATGCCTTGTTTCCAGTCAGCTAGGATTTTGCGTTTGTTGGGTGTAACAACTAGCTTTTCTGTGCGGTACTCTGTTGGCAAATCACAAGGATTTATTAACACTTCGCAACTCGGCGGATTTTCCTTGAGTCGGATGTGACGCGAGCGCCCCACAATCTCTGTAGGAATTACTCCCATTGAGTGAAATTGTAGCAGGGTTTTATCTAGACTGTTGCGCCACCGTTCCAGTCGTTCAATTGCCTGGTTATGCAGTTCTACTAAGTGCTTTAAGCGTGCTTTGACTGCACAGATTTCAGCATCTAGTTGGTCTGCTAGTTCGGCTTGCGTGTCAGCAGCAATTTCCTGGTCTGTCTGAATTTCCCAAATTTCTTTGAGGATAGCCTCTTCTTCTTTGGGAGTTTCAGCAGTTTCCAATTGATTCCAGAGTTCTACTGCTTGTATCGAATATCTGGCTAACGAATCTTTGGCTAAATACATTAGTTACCACCTTCCACAACAATGAAAATATTCATCAAAAGTTTCAATTCTAGCGAGTATGGCTAGGGTTCCTGGCGTGAGTTCATCTGGTTCAATTTCTTCATCGCCTACTTCCTTACTCTGCATCTCTGGTATTAGTTCTAGGGAGTCAGGTTTGAAATCCACTACTCCAACTAAATGAGCATTAGTGTAGGAAATGAGGATATCAGCTTCACATTTTGGCAGGGACATATTTGTGTAAAACCTCGTCTCAAGTTTAGGGGTTTAAGAATGCCTGCCATTTCGGTTAGAATTCCTTAAAGTTTCAACCTTTTTCAAGGCAGGAACTCGCTGCTTGCGAGAGGGAATCTTTTCTTCAAATATGTCGGGTAATTCTTCTGAAAGGTCATCTTCATCGTCTTCAATATCGTCATTAGTGAAATTAGCATCGTTATCCTCATCCGCGTCATCCACTTCGCTTTCATCTGTCTGGACTTCTGGTTCTGGCGATGCAGCAGGTAAGGTAGTGGAGGTAGCGATGATGTCATAGCCTAGTTCTAGGATTAGCGACTTTACTACGCTTTCCATCTGTTGTTCCGATAACCCAGGAGTCGTTCTCTTGAGTTCCTGCTGTTTCATTAGCATCCACACTTCCAGAGTTTCTTCTGGTGTTGCAGTCTTCAATGCCAATTTGATTTTTCTAGTCAGTTTTTCCCGCGTGGATTTGAGACGGTCTGTGGCAATTTTTTGTGTATTATTGGGCGGATTTGTAGGCATAAGTAGTGGCGTACCAAATTATTATTTCCACCCCAATATCTGGGCGTTAGCCCATTTATCAGTCGATGACATCGGAAATTAGGTAGAGGTGTGTATAATTCCTTGGTCTGATGAGATACGACGCGCATATTTAGTAAGTTAAATAGTGAAAATATACATAATTTGAGCTTGTACATCGCCTACAAAAAGCATAACTATGAGCCAAATAAGAGGCTTTTATCCAGTTATTCTTATCCCTGATTCAATTCGTCAGTTCTGCGCGGATAACCCGATACCTATTTGGGAAGAAAGTGCTAGTCCTACAATAAAACCGCCTTTTCCGCCGCGACTGCCAGTTTTCACTAATTCCCGTTACACCCTGGTAATTATGCTTTGGATAGCCAGCGTTGTGGTAGTAATGTTGGTTAACTGGCTGTTTGGGATGAGTTCTATAGCTTTTTGGTCAGCGCTGGTGTGTGCGTCAGTTAGTGCAGTAGCGGCTTTTTCTTATCTGCGATTTGTGGATTTTCAAGTGCGCGATTGTTACAAGCAACGACTAGCTGAGTATCAACAACAGTTAGTTAAATATGAAAGTCATCAATTGCGTCGCTTGCAGTCAAAAGGCAAGGAATTTGAGAGATATAATTTTATGCTACAGAAGCGATCTAAGCGGTTTTTGAGATTGTTGAAAGAGATTGTTGAACAGCCCGCAGGTCAGGGTAAGGGAGGAGTACAGCAAGGGGTCAGTGAAAAGCAGTTTTTTGTTTACTTATGCCGTTATTTTTCTGGGTTTTATGACTTCTGTATGGGGGGTGAGTTTTCTATACCTGGTACATCTTTGCGTTACACTGCTGATTTTATTCTAGTTCACCAACCGACTGGTTTAGCGATAGATATCGAGATTGATGAACCTTATGAGGGGCGAACAGGAAAGCCTCATCATTGTGTGGATAGGGGGAAAGATAGTCAGCGCAATCAGTTTTTCTTAGAGAGAAATTGGGCGGTGATTCGGTTTTCTGAGTTGCAAGTTGTCAAATACCCGGACTCGTGTTGTAAAGTTATTGCTAGAGTCATTTTTCAAATCACAGGTGATTATAGAGGTTTAGTTCAATTACAAAATGTTAAAGACTTACTACCTCAGAAACAATGGAAAGTTAAGGAAGCTGTTTATATGGGTAAAACTAAATTTCGCAACTCTTACTTGACAAAATGTTCCTCAAACTGAATAAGGTTTGTAAGTTAGAGTCGCCCAAAAAACAGCATTGATAATTGTAGAGCTTCTTATTCGGGCTGGCTTCGGACTGTTTCTATTGCCTCATTGAGCCAATCCAGATAGGTCTGTTCTCGTCGCGTTACCAACTCCAGTACCAACCGCTGCATTTTATGCTCGCGAGATGCTTTGGAATCGTCCTTGGAAAGAAGAGCGATCGCCTTGCATTCAGCTAGTTTCTCATGCCGCGCTGCCAACTCTTGCTCTAGCAAATGAATAATCCCTTCATTGGGTAGCTGAGCAGCAAAGTAGAGTTGCACTACCAAGGGTTCTCGCAAAATGGGTAGAGGCTGATGAGTCCCAAGCCATTGATTTAATGCCGCTTCACCTGCTTCTGTAATCTGGTAAACCTTGCGATTAGGGCGATCGCGCTGAATTTCCACCGTACAGGTAATCCAACCTTGTGCCTCTAGTTTTTCCAACGTGCGATAAATCTGTGCCTGATCTGCTGGCCACATGTGGGCAATACAATCGTCAAAGCACTGAGTTTTAAGGTCGTAGCCAGTGCGCTCCTGTTGCTGAAGCAGACCGAGAATAACGTGGGCGAGAGACATAGACGGTTTACCGAATTAAGGAGTGATACAAGCCCTACTCGTGAGGTTTATATACTCCTATGCTAATATATGATTAATCATATATAAGACAACTCATATAAATCTGATTCCCAGGAGGCAATAGTATGACAGTACAAACTCAAACGCTCCGAACCATTGCCGGAATCATCAATAGCGTTGAAACCTTAGAAGGAGAAGGGTTCCTGGTACGCCGTCCCTTCCCTAAAAGCAGCTTCTCACAGTTTGACCCCTTTCTTCTCCTCGATGAATTAGGCCCGGTTAACCTGAAACCGGGTCAGGCAAAAGGTGCGCCCGATCATCCCCATCGGGGCTTTGAAACCGTTAGCTATCTATTGGACGGACGGTTTGAACACAAGGATTCTGAGGGACATAGGGGAGTATTAAATCCGGGCGACGTGCAGTGGATGACGGCCGGGGCGGGAGTGGTGCATTCAGAAATGCCGGAATCAGAGTTTACTCGCACTGGTGGACGGCTACATGGGATTCAACTCTGGGTTAACCTACCGCAACGGGACAAAATGATTGCGCCTCGCTATCAGGAAATAGAGGCGGCTCAAATCCCTGTGGTTCAAAGCTCAGATCGGTCTGTAACAGTACGAGTCATTGCCGGAGAAGCGTTAGGGGCAAAGGCGGTAATTGAAACCAACACGCCGATTATTTATCTGCACTTTACGCTGCAACCAGGCGCATCCGTTGTCCAAAGAGTACCGAAAGAATACAACGCCTTTGCCTATCTGCTGGATGGTTCTGGTTTGTTTGGCACCGAACAGGAGCGCGGTGACGATGGGCAAATGGTGATTTTTGCTCGGGATGGGGATGAGGTTGTAATTGCCAATCGTGCGGATGCTCAACAACCGCTCGATTTCCTACTAATTGCAGGTGTACCGTTGAATGAGCCTGTGGTGCGTTACGGCCCGTTTGTGATGAACACCGAAGCTGAAATTATACAAGCGATCGCAGATTACCAAAATGGAAGGATGGGACGGATTCATGTTTAATACACTTCAACACCGGATTAATCGACATCAACTTTTGAGCCAGTTACGAATCAAATTGCTGGACTTGCACAAAATATTGTTGAACGCTGAGCGTGTCACCTACGAGCAAGTGCGGGGAACTGTTTCCAGAGGGGAATTGCTACAACTGGCGATTAACGACGATCGATTTGCTTGGTTACATCAACTATCCCAATTGATTTTACAAATTGACGATTTGCTCCATGCCGATGAGCCTGTTACAAAAGAAGCGATCGCTACTCTCATTACTGAGGTTCGGACTTTGCTTATACCTGACGCATCGGGAAATGATTTTGCGATGAAGTATGATGCAGCCCTGCAACGCAATCCTGATGTAGTGTTAGCCCATGCTGATGTTGTCATGGTGCTAGCTAAATAGTGAACAATAAACTGATTCTGTTTGTCCAAGTTGAGTGCAATTTGGACAAACTGTTTCTTCAAATTCATTACATTAGGAGATGACTTTGATAACAAACACAATTACCTACAAGCTACTGCTGCATAATCAGCAATAACGACATCAGATCGAGTTAAGAGCGAAGTAAATATGACCCAGATGAATCCCGATTCGATTACCGGAACGATTTCGCTAACCGTGCAGCCTCAGACTAATGGACAGTATACGTGCCAGATGTCAACAGATTTGAGTGACTGCCCCACTGCGGACATCCGTTGCTACGGTCAAACAAAGGAACATACAATTGCGATCGCCTTAGAGCAGTTAGCCGAGCGTTATCGCCAGATTGCTGAGGAACGTCAGAATCGAGACTGGGATGCCGTAGAGCGAACTGAGGCAGGTTTGGCGATCGCTAAACATTATCATGTAATTTTGCACTATGAACGTATTGCTGAAGCCGAATCAAAGTTTGAGGCAATGCACGATACGATGATGGGAAATACGGTTGTTGAGAATGCGAAAATTACTATAGTCGAAATTGCTGCTGATTTGCCGATTGAGCCACTGACTTGATCGGTACAACTTAGCTTAATACAAAGGGGAAAATTGTCATTTCGTAATCTCTGAAAATTTTAGGTTGGAATTGGATGCACTTTGAAGTGCATCAACTATTATTAAAATCTATTAATTGAGAGAACAATTCCAACTCGTCAGCCCCAGTCTTTTGAGTTCTGCAACCATCAATGGATACGCTTTTAAATTCGGGTCACTCTTAACAATTGCTACTGCCATTTCACGAGCTAAATTCAGCAAATCCTCATCATCTAGTATATTCGCCAAAGCAAATTCTGAGATTCCCGACTGGCGATAGCCCATCACAACTCCTGGCCCTCGCAACCGCAAATCCATCTCCGAAATAAAGAACCCGTCAGTGGAGTTTTCCAACACCTCAAGACGTGCCTTGGCTTCTGCTGTTTTACTGGTATCTAGCAGCAAACAATAGGAACGGTGCGAACCCCGACCGACGCGACCTCTTAACTGGTGCAGTTGAGCTAAGCCAAAGCGATCGGCATGGTCAATTAAAATGACTGTAGCATTGGGAACATCCACGCCCACTTCAACCACAGTGGTGGAAACCAAGATTTGAGTTTTGTTGTCGCGGAAGGATTTGAGCGCTTCATCTTTCTCGGCTGATGTCATCCGACCGTGCAGCAATCCTACCCTAAATTCGGGGAAGATTTGCGTTGAGAGTCGCTCGTATTCTGCTACCGCTGCTCTCAAATCTAGCTTTTCCGATTCTTCCACCAGGGGAAGGATGATGTACGCCTGACGGCCTTGAAATACCTGATGGTGGATGAAATCGTAAGCTGGAGCGCCTTTATTAATCACTTTCGTGTGAATCTTCTGTCGCCCTGGCGGTAACTCGTCAATCTGGCTGACATCCAAATCCCCGTGCAAGGTTAGCGCTAAGGTACGCGGTATAGGAGTCGCGGTCATGGTCAGTACATGAGGTCTGTTTCCTTTATTCAGTAAATTCTGCCGCTGCTGCACCCCGAATCTATGCTGTTCGTCAATCACCACCAAACCGAGTTGATTGAAGTTGACTTTTTCTTGCAGTAGTGCGTGAGTTCCCACTAACAGGGAAAGTTCGCCCGTTTCCAGTTGAGCGTGGATTTCTCTGCGTTTGGCAGTTTTCGTAGAACCCGTCAGCAATTGAACAGAAACTCCAAGGGGTTCAAACCACGCTGCAATCTTTCTGTAATGCTGTTCGGCTAACACTTCTGTGGGAGCCATAAGTGCCGCTTGGTAGCTGGATTGGATGGCGGCGAGGATAGCAACAACTGCAACAATAGTTTTACCAGAACCGACATCCCCCTGTACCAATCGGTTCATCGGAGTTTTAGCAGTCATGTCGTTGAGAATATCGTTGATAACCCGACGTTGAGCTAAGGTAAGCGAGAAGGGGAGTTGAGAGTAAAACTGTTCTAGCAGTGAGCTACTAGGGGTTATGTTTGCGATCGCTGAACGTGCTAAAAGTTGATGGCGGCGCACGAGAAACGATAGCTGAAGATAGAAGAATTCATCAAATACCAGGCGACGGTGGGCAGCTTCTAGTTGAGGTTCGTCTGGGGGGTGGTGAATATTTGCGATCGCTACCTGTAATTCCATCAAACCACATTTTCGTCGGAGATGCTGCGGTAGGGGGTCAATTAGTAGCTCAAGAACTTCCAAAGCTGAAGATATTGCATCTTGAACTATTTCGTTGTTAACTCCTTTTGTTAACGGATAAATTGGGATGATTGAGTTTTTCGTATCCCTTACTTGGTCTAGGTCAATTAGTTGAATTTCAGGGGAAGTTAATATCATTCCATAATACCGGTCTGCCTTAACTACCCCCGATACAGTAACAATGCTTCCATTAACGTACATCAAATTTTGCTCGTTTCTCCACTGTTGAGATTGATAATAGGTATGATTGAAGAAACGCTTGCACGCTATGTTACCTGTTTTATCCTTGACGATAAGTGTTTGGATTGTTAGTCGAGGATTTTTAGGCGGACTGATAATTTCGTGTTTCTTAATTTTGCCCACAATTGTGACAGAATCTCCTATTTGTAAACCGGCTATTTTGACTCGCCGATACTTGATGTAGTCGCGGGGAAAGTAAAGCAGTAGGTCGAGAATGCTGGTAATGCCAAGTTTTTCAAGCAGTCGGCAATTATCTCTGCTTAACCCTGGCAGAGCATGAATTGGTAAATGCAGGTTCATGGGATTTAATAAGTTGAAAGTCCTCGTGTGGCTGCGTTAGCAGCGAGAAAGCAAAAACCAATACTTCTTTTGTTTCAAAAATTAAGAAAGCGCTTATTGAACCGAAAATTTACCTTCATTAATTCAATGAAGCCGAGATAATTTATCGCAAATCAGTTCTTATTCTCAGGAAATAACAGAAGAAACTAGCGCTTTTTATGTGTGAGGTGAAAAGTGTTATATAGTACGTCTAAATTATTTATTTGAATTGTAGTATGGGCATCTTGCACGAAGCGCGAGCAAGATGCTCACATGACCGTTGCATAACTCATTTAAACCTGCTATAATACCCGCAGTTATCACTTTTTTACATAGCGCCGACTGTGAGCATTAACATTAGAATTTAACTTGCTAATCCAAGCTCAAACCAGAATTGCGTTCGCGTAATGTTTTCTCTGGCACATCACCTGTTTCATCAAGTTCATCTGATTGGGTTTCCATTTCTTGAACCTGGGCTACCAGTATTTCATTCCATCCACCAATACCGGGATTTATTCGCTTAGCTTGAGGTAGTATTTCGATAATTTCTTGGGACAATTTCTCGCCAAATTCATCTCCTTTCAAACCGACTACTATAGCGGGAATGTCTATAAGAAATTTTGTTGGCAAGGAAGATATAGCATCGATACTTAAGTACAAAGTCGGTCTGCGATCAAAATCGGGGTCGAGAGCGATGGCAGACAGAATTTCCACTGGATTGCTGGCAATAACGGCTCTTTCAATATCGTTTTGAGTCGCTATCCAGAAAATACCTTGGTCGCTGTCTTTTCCAAGTGATATTCCTGCGTTACTACCAATGGAAAATGTTCCATTTGACTCCCAAGTGGAGGTTCCCATATAATCTCCCGTAAGCGTGCGGAGAGTAAACACAGCACAGGCACGGTCATCTATATCTATCCACCCTTTATCGTGTAACAGGTCTATCAATTCGGAGGGGAGGCAGGCATTTTCTACCAACCTTTCTCGCACAGATTGCCAGTGAAGAGTTAAGTCTGGTTCGTTTGTCTCTTGATTTAATGGTTCATCCAGGGATACATCTTCTGACTCAACATTTGAAGAATCAGTGGCACTCTCTTCAACATCGGAAATATTGGTGGTGTTTTCTTCTTCTATGGTGTAAATATCTGGGTTAATATTCCTGTTGGGAGGTAAATTATTGTTCCCGGTGCTATTGATGTCAGTATTGCCTGTGGTGTCACTATCTGTGTTTCCGTCCCCATCAGGCTTACACTTTCCTGTTTGTAAAATCTGGTTAGAGGTTCCAGTTGGAAATTGTGCAACAACTTCCGAATCTATGTCAGGAAAATAACTGACTCCTTTATATTTTTGAAGTCCTTTGAAGGTGTAAGCTTTGCCTAAATGAGTGCCGCTAAAAGCGATATTCTCTAATTTGTAGCTAATGCCTAATTTACCTGCGGGGGTGGGTTTTATTTTTACACTAATACCTTGTTCGCTGAGTCGGTCAATCAAAAGAGCAAGCGCGGGTCTGTCAGTGGTTGCTCGATCTAGTGCTGTTTGCAGTTGTTCCCGCGTGCTGATTTCCCCCGTTCTTGCTAACCGTCGGCGTTCGCCAGTTGTGGGAGAACGACGTTCTTTATCAAAACTGCGAGAAGCTGGTGTCAAGTCGTACTTTTCTTCCAATTCTTGAATCAATTTTTCGCTGCGTAGGTAATTCCAGCTATCGGATACGCAGGTTCCTTTTTCATCCAATTTGATGCGGCTGGCTGCAATATGAATGTGGTCGTGTTCGCGGTCGGTATGGCGGATGATGGCAAATAGGTTTTGATCTAGTCCCATTCCTTCTAGGTAATCAAGAGCGATCGCCCGCCATTTGGCATCGGGAATATACTCGCCACAAGGTACGCTTAAGGTGGCATGGTAAACTGGTTTTTCAACTCTAGGATTGAGTTGTTTGGAGAAGAGGAACTCCGCAGCTAATTCCTGGGCATTTTCTCCTATCATATTTCCTCCAATTAGTGAAGCTCCTTGTTTGGAAAAGAGGTAATTGAGCAATGGGGTAAAAGTTTTGCCGATTTTCTGCTTGCCAATCATTATTTACTAAATTTAAAAAATGTGTAGTAAAAGAACGATAATTTGTGGGTATTTTTATTAAAAAAATCCCTACAAGCTTTTAAATCTTTCTCAATATCGCTTAAATTAATTAGAACTTAGACGTTCATTTGCTGTTGCTGTAGTTGCTTGAGTAGTGCCAAAGTTTGCTCAAGAAGTTCCTCAAAGTTGGCTGGCTGTGGAATTTTTTCTCCCATCCATAATGCTTGTTCTGTAGCAATGGCAATCGGTTTAAGCCGGAGGTTAAGTTCGGCTAATTTTTGGCACAAAGCTGGTTGATATTGTTGTTTAAAAGTGTGGTATCGGAACAAACTGCTGACGCTTATCTGGAGATTTTTAGCCATTGTTTCAGCAAGTTGAAGTTCTTCTGTTGTCAGGCGTATCTCTATTCTTTTGATTCGTTTGGCTCTCGACATGGCTAGTTTGTTTGCTATTTGGTGTTGAGGTAGCGAATTTAGGACTTACGCACTGTAACGCCAGCACAAGGATTTCAGCTTCTTTACAAGCACCCAGAAGCGGGTAATTTGGCACGGGAGTGCATAAGTCTTAGAACTTTATCCTTCGACTACGATCGCTCTGTGCGCGTTAGCGTAGCCAGTGGTAGGCATATCGACTAGGTCGTGTCTGGGCGACTTACACGCACCTCTGACACAGCTTGCTATCAAAAGCTTCGTTTTAGCCTAAGCCGTGAGTCCGATTTTTACAGGTGTTCGGATTCAGACAACTGGCTGAGGGAGGGGAGGTTTTAGGAGGGTTAATAAGTAGTAAGTGCGTTTTAATCCCTCAATAGCTGTTGTTTTACAGCCTTCTTTTGAGGTAGCACGCTTGGCTTAGCGTGAAGGTTATTTCTGCACGGCCAAAGGTACAGGGCTATTTTTTTACCACTCTTGAAACTTCAATTAGGAAGACCTGTAATATGAGCGAAACTAGGCTCTTTCGGCATCCTGTGGTAAAATGTATCAGATACTACATTTTACTAGGTTGCGACCAATGGATCTTCACTTAGATATTTTATTAAATTTACCGAATGTAAGTGTTTTTACTTGTTATGATCGA
>NZ_JARFTR010000209.1 GCF_029167235.1 Kamptonema sp. UHCC 0994
CTTTACCGCCCAGAGGGCGGCGTTACGAACAATTTTGCAAGCCTTGTATCTGCTAAATCATAATAGAATTAGGGTACGTTAGCTAACGCACCCTAATGTAATTTTGTGTTGATTTAAGGGAAACCGTAACTCAAGGCTGTACTGGCGATCGCAACTACTAATTTATTCCAGGTATTTTTAAGCATTTGTACTCTGTCTCCTTTGGTAGATACAGCGAGTTTTTTTATCTACCTAAGTATATTATTAACCATTAACCATTAACCATTAACTATTAACTAATTAAAGTTGATTAAGTAGCCATCGGATCGCACTTTCTATATCTGCAACTTGTTCAACGGCGGGTTGTAGCTTTCGCTGTACCATCACTACTGGTATCTCCAATTCCCTAGCTGCAACAATTTTGGCGTAAGTTGCATCACCGCCGCTGTTCTTGCTGGCGATCGCATCAATCTGATATGCTATTAATAACTTTTGCTCATTTTCCAACGTAAAAGGCCCTCGATCCAAGAGCAATTTGCCGTTAGGAATCAGAGCCTCCGCTGCTGGCGGGTCAATCATCCGCATCAAAAACCAAATATCATCAAGATGAGCATAAGCAGCTAACTCTTGTCTGCCAATGGTCAGAAATACGCGCTCGGCCTGTTTAGATAATACTATTGCCGCCGCTTCATTGCTCTCAACTTCAATCCAGCGATCGCCCTCTTGTTTCTCCCAAGGCGGACGTACTAACATCAAATGAGGCAAGTTACATTCATTAGCAGCTTCGGCAGCATTAAAGGAAATTTGAACCGCATAAGGATGGGTAGCATCAATCAAAAAATTGATTTCGCGATCGCGCAAATAACCAGCCAGTCCTGCTGCACCGCCAAATCCACCAATCCGCACATTGCCTATTAAAGCATGAGGTTGTCGAGTACGGCCTGCTAAGGAAGTGAGAACATCCACTCCAGGAATAAATGACGCTCTTGCTGCTAGTTTAGTCGCATCACTTGTTCCACCAAGGATCAACAAGCGTTTTTTTGAAAGAGTTTCCACAATCGAAAAGCGGGGGAGCGGGAGAGCGGGGGAGAATTAAAGAGATTGAGGGAGATAGGGAGTCTTAAGTTTTGAGATTGCTTCCTTGCACTTGCAACGCTTCGTGGTTTTGATGCGAAAAAAGTAAGCTATTTTCCGCATCTCCCCATCTCCCCCGCCCCCCGCTCAAGAGATCAAGAAACTCCCCCTCCCCTCTCCAAACTAATCCCCGCTAGAGTCAGGGTAGTGGTGGCGAATTTGTTCAGCTTCGGGACAATCATCTGAGACTAGGGGTTCGTAGTTGCTTCGTGACACAGAGGCTAACTTTTGGCTAATAGCCCCAATACTTTCTAGCCGCACCATCTCTTCCCAAGAAGAAACTTCGTCTTCTTCATCGGTTTCGTAGCGCAGCGTCACCAAATCTCCCTCTATATCCAAGATCCGAGCGCGCTCAATCCAACGCTGCTGATCCCGCAAGAAAACACAAACCTCACGACCATCACAACAGAGTTGATAGATTTTGCGCTGTAGCATTTTTTATTTCTCCTGAGCAGTTTACTTGCTCAAAAAGATCGTCTGTTTACACGGTTGAGGTGGCCTTCGAGGCCTCTCTGCCGACACAGATAATATTACCTGATAACAGTACGAAGTTTATAATTAAATTTATAGCGCAATCTGGGCTTTCCCGCACAAATAAAAATTTTAGGGAGCGGCTGAGCCTAGATAACAGTTAAGTTTTACCTAGTTGAGTCTGTCTGAAAAAGGGCCTTACCAGAGGCGATCGCATCCTCCATAACTCGAAGGCAGGGGATTGTAAAATTTTCGTATTTTTTAACGGCCTTGCTGTTTGGCAAATTTTCGTCTCACTGAAGATAGAATTTTTTACTTAACAGCGAACTTGTGATTATAACTTGCTGGTAACAAGATTAATACCTCGAAACTAATCTCATCTCCTCTTGACGCTGAGCTTCGCGCTGGATATAACCAGAATTGACGGCATCGCAGAGAGATGCGATCGCATCCAAATCCCCTGAGTGATAGCTATTAAATCCAATCACTTGACGGAGCAACCCTTCAGAGGCGACGCTCAGACAGCGAGTTTGAAAAGCTGAATCTACAAGTTTGCGAATCATCATCTTGTATGCTTCCCCGACATAAATAACCGATAATCTTAATATCAACTATTCTCAGTGCTTAGATGATGATGGAGATCCGTCAAAAACCGTGATCTTAAAGATATTGTAAATGTGATTGAAGTCACTGACAACAGGGAAGTGTAAACGTACAAAATTGTGGCTGGCAACAACCAGCTTAAAATTAGGTAGCCCAGCTTGTAGCATTTAAGCTAAAAGAATTGCGGTTAGCAGCAAGATGAGGTTAAAGTAAGCGATCGCGGTGTTAAGGAGACTAGAGTAGTGGTTTATATAGAAAATTTGTCTCAACCTTCTATTTTTGAACTAGCACGTTCCGGTGACAATCAAGCCCTAAATTACTGGATTGACAGCCTGCTCAGGCCAGAAGGCATCTATGCCCGCGTAGATGCCGCCCAAGCCGGTTGTCTGCAAATCCTAGTCGAATTTCAGCGCGAATTTGCAGCCGATACACTAATTGTCAACACGCTACGGGAAAGGTTAGTTAAATTCATCTGCCACCAAATCTGGAGGCTTAATTCCCCAGCAGTAGAAGGCGTGCGAGTTGTAGCCCGCTTAGCCGGCACTCCCGACATCCTCTGGAAACAGTCAGTGCGGATTGTAACTCCTGCCATCCGCGATCGCAAACGCTACCGTTCCTCAGAGACCCTCGACTGGGTTAAATTTAAAACACTGCGCTCCCTATTCCTGATGGGATCGGCAGTTGCATCCTTCATCATCGGTTGCTGGATTAGCTACCACGAAGCTAATGCCCTGCGACCACTTGATTTTGCCTCACAACAGCAAGCTTTAGTAACATCAGGAATATCACCCAAAGGCCCAGAAACAGTTCAAGCAGCCTTAGAAATAGTGCCAGTAGTACAGCACAAACAGGTACTCAACCCCAAAGACCCAACAGTAACGCTAATGTTCGGCGGCGATGTCAATCTATCTAACGAATTGACACAAATTGCAAACAAAGATTACGGGTGGGCCTTCGCCGGATTGGAAGATTATCTACAAGCAGACTTAGCGATGGTAAACCTAGAAAATCCCCTGACAAATTTTACCGGCCGTCGCCCCAATAAACAAAATAATTCAAAAGCCGATCCAGAGGCAGTAAAAGTATTAACAGCAGGGGGAGTAGATATTGTCACTTTGGCCAATAATCATACTATGGACTTCGAGGAACCAGGACTGGTGGAAACCATAGAAACCTTAGATCGAGCAGGCATTCATCATTTAGGGGCGGGTCGAGATGCCAAAGAAGCACGGCGGCCTGAGATTATTGAAGTTAAAGGTCAGCGAATCGCCTACCTAGGTTACAACGATACCGACATTCACGCAGCAGGAGATGGAAAAGCGGGAACAAATGCTCGCCAAAATCAGCAGATAGCAGAGGATATCCGAGCGATTCGCTCTCAGGTAGACTGGGTGATAGTGAATTATCACTGGGGTGCAGAATTAGCAGACTATCCGGGAGACTGGCAAATCGATTTGGCTCGCTTCACAATTGACCAGGGTGCAGATTTGGTAGTAGGCCACCACCCCCACGTTTTGCAGGGGGCAGAAATTTACAAAGGCCGAGCGATTGCTTACTCTTTAGGAGATTTTATTTTTGGAGGGAATACCCGCAGTAATTACGATACAGCGGTACTGAAAGTTTCCTTGAAAGACAGGAATATGAAAGTAGAATTTTTACCAGTAGAGGTGACGAAGTATCAACCAAAAGTTGTCAAGGGAGAAAAGGGAGAGCAAATTCTCAAGCACGTAGAGCAAATTTCAAGTATTTTCGACAACCCCATGCGATCGCCAGTAGTTCTCGATGCTCCAATTGTAGGCGGCAGAAAGGACAATGGAAACATCAAGCCCATTCTCGCCCCCCAGTCCCCAGTCGCCAGTCCCGAAACCCCAATCCCCAGTCCAGAATTTCTAGCCCCTAACCGCGAAACCAGAGAAGGGGAAAAGGATTTCACCCCAGAGGTGCCGCTTAAAGCTAGTCCGCTGTCGCCAAGTTTGCCTAACTTACCCAAACAGCCTAGTAGTTCTTCATTTTTCGATGGCGAGTCAACTCCTACTGAAGAATCCAGCCCACCTCCCAGTAACGAATTACCTCCTCGCTTAAAATTAAATCCCCCCAAAAATCCGATTCAGGAAACAGATCCGTTTATTAAAGACTCCTTTATCAAAGACCCATTTATTTCGCCCGCTGCCCCTAACCCAGGGGTGACACCGAGTCCTCACAGCTACCTGCCCCCTAGTTTAGCTCCCTCGTTCCAACTTATTCCTAGAGAAGGGATGGAGAAAGTAATAATAGCAGGGGTTAGTATTGAGAGCGATCGCCGTAAAATAGTGGAGTTGCCGCCTGTAGAGGTTAATAATAGCTAAAGCATCGCCGGAAGGCATGGGCGGTAATCGGTAAATAGGACAAGGCTAATAATTAATTGCCTGTCACCGATGACCAATTACCAGTGACTGACAACCAATAATCGATGACCTATTACCGATGACAAATGTGTTTGCGATCGCGCTCGAACAAAAGCAATACAAAACCTACACCCTGTCAGACAAAGCAGCTAACTCTAGTTTAGATGTTGTACCCGAACGAGGTGGCATCGCTACTCGCTGGCAGGTGCAAGGTGAAGAAATCCTCTACTTGGACAAGGAACGATTCGCTAATCCTGAATTGACAGTGCGTGGCGGTATTCCTATCCTGTTTCCCATCTGCGGCAATTTGCCCGATAATACTTATACCTATAACGGAGTTGAGCGAAAACTCAAACAGCACGGTTTTGCCCGTGACTTACCTTGGGAAGTGGCAGAACAGGTGACTGTTGACCGCGCTGCGATTACTCTGGTACTTAATAGTAATGACTTGACGCGGGCAGTTTACCCTTTTGACTTCCAACTGGCTTTTACTTATCAGATTAAAGGCAACGCTTTAGAAATTTTCCAGCGTTATACTAATCTGTCATCCGAACCGATGCCTTTTTCTAGCGGTTTCCACCCTTACTTTTTCGCTCCCGACAAGAATAAGCTGCGCTTTGAAATACCGGGGATGCAGTATCGGGATCAGAAAACCCAGGAGATGGATTACTTTACTGGGATTTTTGACCCCACGTTAGATGAAATTGATGTGGTTTTTGAGCAGTTAACGGGCTTAGCTGCTACGGCGACAGATAAAAGTCGGGGGATGCGACTGATTTTGAGTTATAATTCTAGTTATGGTAGCTTGGTGTTCTGGACATTGAAGGGGAAAGACTTTTACTGTTTGGAACCTTGGACGGCCCCTAGAAATGCTCTTAATACGGGAGCTCATCTGATCAAACTTAAGCCTGGAGCGAGTTGTGAGATGTTGGTACGAATGACGGCAAGTTTTTTTTGAAAAACTCTTGCAATCTCTAGGAAGCTGTGCTACTATTATAAATCGTGCCTGGAAATAGTGTTTTTGATAGTATTTCTGGGTCGCTAACTCAACGGTAGAGTACTCGGCTTTTAACCGATTAGTTCCGGGTTCGAATCCCGGGCGACCCATTTTTGAAGGAAGTGTTATAGGGAGGGGCTAGGGGCTAGGAGCTAGGGGCTAGGGAAGAAGGGAATAGATAAGGGGGTTCCAGCAATGAGCGAGTATCCTAACTGCCAAGAAGGTTGCTATATAGCAATCGCCAAGGTGGTTATGGAAGAAACTGGAAGTAGACCCTGATCTTGAGTAGGAAGATTATTATTGAGATCAAATTCTGATTTGATAAATTCTCACTTCCGCCGCAAGCGAGAGAATTTCTTATTTTGAGAACTCCACACATACTTTCCACTTGGGTCAATATATCCCTCCTTATCGCCAACTTCTACCCGTGCCAGCCCTTGAATGAAGGGATAAGTGAAATCAAACTGTGCTTTAATCGCTAGCCTTCCGGTCGGGTCGATATAGCCCGACTTGCGATCAATATGTACACCAGCCAATCCTTCGGAGAAATAACTAGCATTATCAAACTGTGGCTCAATTACCATCTTTCCCTTGCGGTTGATATAGCCCCACTTCTCTTTAATTTTTATCATAGCTAACCCTTCAGAGAAAGAACCAGCGTAATCAAAATGTGGCTCAATTACCATCTTTCCCTTTTGGTCGATATAACCCATTTTACCATGAATTTTAACAGCAGCTAGTCCTTCAGAAAAATCATCGACCGCTCTAAACTGCAACGGGATAACTTCTTTACCACTGCGATCGACAAAACCCCAAAAATTGGGATCGACACAACAGTCATAAGGAAAGCCAGTCTTAAGTATTCTTACCCCTGCTAGTCCTTCAGAAAAGTCTCTTGCTTCAAAATAAATTGGCTCAATGACGAGCTTTCCTGTTGGGTCGATAAAGCCCACCCCTTTTTTAGTCATCGCTATAGCTCGTCCTTGGGAAAATTTAGAAGCAAAATCAAACTGTATGGGAATGGTTAGCTTTCCTGTCTTATCAATAAAACCCCAACGATCTTTAATTCCTACCAATGCCAGCCCTTCTGAAAATCTATCTGTTTCATCAAACTGTGGCTTAATTACTATGCTTCCTGCTGGGTTGATAAAGCCCCACTTGTTGTTAATTTTTACCATAGCTAATCCTTGTTAACAGAAATAGAATTAGTAAAAAGCTGTGTTCTTTGCTTTATACATAATCTAAAGCTCCTCAAAGAGACTATCAAAGTTCGATTTGATCCCAATTGTATTTGTCTCTGACTTATGAGTATAAGTCTGATAGTGTACCGGAACCTACTACGATCGCGCGTTTTGGTTTAGCTTTTGGCCTGGGGTGGTGGTGGAAAAGCAAGGTGGGGAAAAAGGCTTTTAAATAAGATGTGTAAGATGCGATCGCGCGATCGCTCCTTTCAGCAATTACGCTTTCGGGTTTTGGGGTCAGGTAAAGAAGCTGACACCTTTTCGCAAAAAACTGGAGTAGTTTGATTGTTTACGAGATACCCCAACAGGATTGCTGGCGTTTTACGTCCTCAACCCCTTGGCGGTTGCTATAACTGGGTATTTCCTTGCTCCCCTAGTCCCTCCCGCCCCTAAGATTCGCTAAACATATTTCGCTATGTGTGGCAAAGTGTCTTAAGATTGTCCTAAGAATTGAACTCGTCTAAGACCCACTGCTTAGAAACTACAAATAATTTAGGAGGAACATCTATGGCGATCGTACCCATGCGGCTACTGCTGGATCACGCGGCGGAAAACGGTTATGGCATTCCTGCTTACAATGTCAACAACATGGAGCAGATTCAGGCTATCATGCGGGCGGCGGATGAAACCAATAGCCCCGTCATCCTGCAAGCTTCTCGCGGTGCTCGTTCATACGCTGGCGAAAACTTCTTACGCCATTTGATTTTGGCTGCTGTGGAAACTTACCCCCACATCCCCATTGTCATGCACCAAGATCATGGTAATGCTCCCGGTACTTGCTATTCGGCGATTCGCAACGGTTTTACCAGCGTGATGATGGATGGTTCTCTGGAAGCGGATGCTAAGACTCCTGCTAGCTACGAGTACAACGTCAGCGTTACCAGCGAAGTTGTGAAAGTGGCTCACTCCATTGGTGTTAGCGTGGAAGGCGAACTGGGTTGCTTGGGTTCTCTGGAAACGGGGATGGGTGAAGCTGAAGATGGTCACGGTGCTGAGGGCGTGCTCTCTCACGACCAATTGTTAACTGACCCTGACCAAGCTGTGGATTTCGTTGAGCAAACTCAAGTTGATGCTTTAGCCGTTGCGATCGGTACTTCTCACGGTGCTTATAAGTTTACTCGTAAGCCGACTGGTGAAGTTTTGGCAATTAGCCGCATTGAGGAAATTCACCGCCGCTTACCGAATACTCACTTGGTAATGCACGGTTCCTCTTCTGTTCCTGAAGATTTACTGGCTTTGATCAATAAGTATGGCGGTAAAATCCGGGAAACTTACGGTGTACCTGTGGAAGAAATCCAAAAGGGAATCCAAAGCGGTGTCCGCAAGATTAATATTGACACTGACAACCGTTTAGCGATTACTGCTGCGGTACGTGAAGCTTTGGCTGCTAAGCCTGAAGAGTTCGATCCTCGCCACTTTATGAAGCCTTCGATTAAGTATATGCAGAAGGTTTGTAGCGATCGCTATCAGTCTTTTGGTGCGGCTGGTCATGGTACGAATATCAAGCAAATTTCTCTTGATGATTTTGCTGCTAAGTATGCTAAAGGCGAACTGAAAGCTATTTCTAAGAGCGCTGTAGCTGTCTAAGAGTTGTAGATTTTAGATCGATCTAAGGTCTAAAAGATGATTTGCCGGGTGGCTTTTGAGCTGCTCGGTTTTTTGTTGTTTGGAATTTGTTAACTGTTATAGTTAGGGGCTAGGGGCTAGGGAAAGAGAGGGGGAGCGGGGGAGAGGGGGAGCGGAGATGGGCGAGATTAGCAATTAGCAATTAGCAATTAGCAATTAGCAATCAGCAATTAGCAATTATTACCTGCTCTAACTTCAGCCATGATTTCACAAGCCGAATTTGCTGATTTTAACTGATGCGGATAAACCGTTTCAACACCAAGCGTTTCCATAAAAGCATCAGGGTCATCTTGGGAAGTGGGAATAAAATCGCCTCCAACTTCTGCCTTAACCCAACCGCCGAATAACTCAACTAAGAAAGCTTCGCCACCTTTAAAAACTTCCACGATTGCTCCTGGCACTCCTGGGGGTGCAATTCCGCCCTCAGTGAGAGGAATTTCTACGGCTAAAGTGACTGAATCAAATAACTGAAATTTACTCATTTTTGCCTTCCAAATCTTTGAGTAACTGCCGTATAAACGCTCTAAAATAATCTTTTCCAAGTCAATTCTTTCGTCAATCGATCCAACTTCCACCGCAATAACTGCACAGCCAACTCACCACAAATACCAGAAAGTCCGATCGCCTTTCTCGGAGATTCCACAGCCAGCGCGATCGCACTTTCGGCATCGCAAATTCCCCACTTCACCAAGTTTTGCACCCCCATCAACAAAGGTAGCGTCGTCCCAGCTAAAGTTCCACCTTCTATCGGTTCGTGATAGCCAACTCGTACCCAAGCCGTACCTTTTTTAACCTCAATATGCCGAGAGTCCCAGGGATAAACGCCATCCCGCAATCCCAAAGGCGCTAAAGCGTCACTAACCAAGAAAACCCCTTGTTCATATCTGCTAGAACGCAGCAGCACTTCAATCATTGCAGGGGTTACGTGCTCGCCATCGGCAATTAGGCCGCACCGAACGGCTGGGTGAACGATCGCGGCTCCCAACATTCCAGGTTCTCGATGATGTAAACTGGGCATGGCATTAAAAGCGTGAGTTACCATTGAGGCTCCTTGTGCAAAAGCCTCCTCTGCTTGTAATGCTGTGGCCAGTGAGTGTCCAAGACTGACTGTAATGCCTAAACTTCGCAGATAGGCGATCGCTTCTCCGGTACTGTCCAACTCTGGCGCGATCGTAATTACTCTGACTATATTTGCCCAATCTCCCAAAACTTGCTTGACATTTTCTATTGTTAGTGGTAATAAAAACTCTGCTGGGTGAGCACCTCGCTTGTGAAAATTCAGAAATGGCCCTTCCAGATGGACTCCCAAAATCTGAGCTGTTTTAGGAGATGAGTCTTTTTTGGCGGCCATAAAATCAGCAATAGTAGAAAGCGATCGCCTAAATTTTTCCAGTGACGTTGTTACCAGCGTTGGCAAAAAACCATCTATTCCCTGAGTCCACAAAAATTGACAAATTTCCTGTAAAAATGGGATATGGTCGCTCTCTAAATCTGGAAAAGCCAAGCCAAGGGCTCCATTAATCTGCAAATCAACTCCGCCGAGAGATACTAAATCTCCCCTAGCATCGAGGACTTGCAAATCTGGCGGAGCAACCCGTTTAAACACTTTGTCCATCGGGTAAATTCCTTGAATGATGCCCTCAGCGTTAACAGCGATCGCCTGCAAGCCATTATAACCGGGGAGCTTGGCATTAAGAATATCTATGGGGGCAGCAATTGGGGTTGTTGCTTCAATCATTATTTCAAGAAAATATCTAATCTGAAATCTAACAATCTAAAATCTCATGACTCAAGCTGTAATTGGAATTATCATGGGCAGTGATTCTGACTTGCCGACGATGAAAGATGCGATCGCTGTCTGTGAAGAATTTACCATCCCTTGCGAAATCGCGATCGTCTCTGCCCACCGCACCCCTGAACGGATGGTAGAATATGCCCAAAATGCCCACCAGCGAGGTCTAAAAGTGATTATCGCAGGAGCAGGGGGAGCAGCGCACCTACCTGGGATGGTAGCGTCGCTGACACCTTTGCCAGTAATTGGAGTGCCTGTGGCGACACGCCACCTGCAAGGGGTGGATTCCCTCTACTCCATTGTGCAAATGCCTGCTGGCATACCTGTAGCAACAGTGGCGATCGGTAATGCTAAAAATGCTGGCTTATTAGCAGTACAAATATTAGCAACTTACCAGCCAGAATTGTTAGAGCGAGTGCAGCACTATCGCCAAAGTTTATCGCAATCTGTGATGGAAAAGCAAGAGCGTTTAGCTCAGCTTGGTTATAAGCAGTATCTCGATTAACACTTAAAAGTTAAATGTATATTTGGATACAGAAGGTCGAGAACAAATATTGATGAAATCTTTGAACAATTGCTGAAATATTTGCAAAATGTCTAAACTAAGAATCCAAAAGAAAAAATTGAGAAAATCACAGCGATCGCATTCTAATTGGTTCGCAACTAAATTTCCGGTGACTGCAAAAAAGTTAGGTCGTTTACAAGTCGCCATTAAGCAGTTGAAACCTAGCTTGCAGGCTTGCATTCCCTTAGCTGGTATCATCGTGCTGTTTTGGGGTTACGCTGCCGTAGCCCAAAGTGCGCCCCCCACCACTGAGGAACAATTAGCAAGTCTGAAGGTGGGGCTAGATACCATGTGGGTGATGGTTGCCGGGATGCTGGTGTTCTTTATGAACGCTGGCTTCTGTATGTTAGAAACTGGCTTCTGTCGTCAAAAAAATGCAGTTAATGTTTTAGCCAAAAACTTGATTGTATTTGCCCTTTCCACGGTAGCATTTTGGGCGATTGGCTTTGCCCTAATGTTTAGTGATGGCAATGATTTCGTCGGTAGCAGTGGCGGATGGTTCCTCTGGAACGTGACCGACAATAGCCCTGCCACAGGGGACGCTTACAAAGGCATTTTTAGCTCTTTAAATTGGACGGGAGTACCGCTCAATGCCAAATTCTTTTTCCAATTAGTATTTGCAGGTACGGCCGCAACTATTGTTTCTGGAGCAGTTGCAGAACGGATCAAGTTTTTTGATTTCTTAATTTTCAGCTTGTTGTTAGTAGGAATTGCCTATCCTATTACCGGACACTGGATTTGGGGCGGTGGCTGGCTAGCGAAAGCAGGCTTTTGGGATTTTGCTGGTTCAACGGTGGTTCACTCTGTGGGCGGTTGGGCAGCTTTGATGGGAGCAGCTTTTCTAGGGCCCCGTACTGGCAGATATAGAGACGGCGAAACCGTTGCTATGCCTGGCCACAACATGAGTATTGCAACCTTGGGATGTTTAATTCTGTGGTTAGGATGGTTTGGGTTCAACCCAGGCTCGACAATGGCTGTAGATCCAAATGCGATCGCTCACATTGCGATTACAACTAATACAGCCGGGGCTTTTGGCGCATTGGCGGCGGGTCTTACTGCTTGGCTTTACCTCGGTAAGCCGGATCTTTCGATGATTATTAACGGCCTTTTGGCGGGCTTAGTTGGAATTACGGCTGGTTGTGCTTGGATTAACGTACCGAATTCTGCCCTGATTGGCATTGTTGCTGGGGTAATGGTAGTCTTTGCAGTTACTTTCTTCGATAACTTAAAAATTGATGACCCCGTTGGTGCAACCTCAGTTCACCTAGTCTGTGGTGTTTGGGGAACTCTGGCAGTAGGCTTGTTTGCTGATGGCCCGACAACTGGAATTTACACTGCTGGCCCAGCAGCCGGATTGTTGGTAGGCGGTGGATTTGGTCAACTCTGGGCACAAATTATCGGGGTGATTTCAGTGGGAGGGATGACAGTTCTGCTGAGTACGATTTTTTGGCTAGCTCTGAAGGCGACTCTGGGTATCCGAGTTACTCCAGAAGAGGAAGCAGAAGGCTTAGATATTAGCGAACACGGAATGGAAGCCTACAGCGGTTTTGTCAAGGAGACAGGCTTTGCTGGAAGCGTGGGTGATGCACCTTCACGTAGTAGCTGGCCTACTGGCTCTGGCGGGACGGCGAATAGGTAGATAGGGGATAGTAGGAGTAGGGGGAGATGGAGGGGTAACAACTGAAAATTTTCTGTCTTCCATCTTCTCCCATCGTCCTCTTCCGCATCTCCTCCGCTTAAGAGTTAACAGTTAACAGTTAACCGTTAACAATTTTGTGGTAAAGTGTGCAAAAAAGACGGTGCTTGATTCTCTTAGGTCGCAAACAGAGTCGATCGGTTGAATCCGAGCCAGTATTTATGCCAATTCGCCGTCGGATGGCTGCACGTCCCCTGAGCTTATGGTTAAGTTTGAAGCTGGTAGTGGAGGAGGCTCTAATAAATCCCTATTAGGGATGAAATTTACTCGCTCGACAACTCCTCCGGCTTGGGCTTTGTTATCTCTTGCTACCAATGGGCTGCTGCTTGTGACTGTTGCTTTGTTGGTGATGCGCGATCGCATGATCTCTCACTCTGCTCAAGCTAGTAACTCTATTACTGCTACTAGCTTTCACGAAAAAATGCTGGGACAGGTATCGGGAGGGATTGGGCAAAACCAGCCTGTGTTAGGGCCTCGCCACAAGTGGACTTATGAACAGTGGGTGGCTCAGTTGGGGCGGGAAGCTGAGGCTGTGGCGGTTAATAGACCCGAAAGATTGACGATTTTGGCTGGGGATTCTCTAAGTATGTGGTTTCCACCAAACCTGTTGCCAGTGGATAGGAGTTGGCTAAATCAAGGAATTTCTGGTGAGACTTCGGCGGGTTTGCTAAAGCGGTTGCAGATTTTTGACCGGGTTCAACCTGAGACGATTTTTCTGATGATTGGGATTAACGATTTAATCCGGGGGATAGGAGAGGAAACGATTCTGGCTAACCACCGACAGATGATCCGCGATTTACGTTGGGTTCATCCTCATTCGCAAATTATAGTGCAATCGATTTTACCGCATGGGGGAGATCGAGCTTCTTGGGAGGGTCGCGATCGCCTTTTAGCAATTCCTAACAGTTATATTCGCGATCTAAATCGGCAGCTTAAAGAGGTTGCCAATTCAGAAAATGCTTTATACCTAGATTTATACCCACTTTTTGCGGATACAAATGGTAATCTCCGGTTGGAACTGAGCACTGATGGCCTGCACCTGAATGAACAGGGATATTTGGTTTGGCGATCGGCTTTATTGGTTTTTAGTCAGTTAGAGTTAGATGTGAATCATTAATTAAGACTTACGCACGGAAAACCTAAGTCTGTCATTGCGAACATAGAAAATCTAAGTCTGTCATTGCGAACATAGAAAATCTAAGTCTGTCATTGCGAACATAGAAAATCTAAGTCTGTCATTGCGAACATAGAAAATCTAAGTCTGTCATTGCGAACGTAGTGAAGCAATCTTAGCCCCAAGGAGATTGCTTCGCTACGCTCGCAATGACAGAACATCCCAATGACAGAAAATTCTAGTGACAGAAAATTCTAGTGACAGAAAATTCTAGTGAGTGTTTAAGTCCGGTTTTTAGTATTCGGTAATACAGAAGGGTTGTTTGACAAATGATGGAATCCAAAGGTCAGCCTTGAAAATTCCTTTGTGTTGGGGAGTAAGTGTAACGTGATTAAAAAACTTCTACTGATTGGGGTCATCTCGCTGTGGCTACTGAGTGGCCCACTTATGGGAAATGCTTTGGCTCAAGATGCACCCGCAGTGGTGGAAAATCCGATTAATAGTGGTGATACGGCGTGGATGCTGATGTCGGCGGCACTGGTGTTGTTTATGACTCCGGGGTTGGCATTTTTCTATGGGGGACTGGTGCGATCGCGCAATGTCCTCAATACAATGATGATGAGTTTATTGTTAATGGCTCTGATCGGCGTTACCTGGACTCTTTGGGGTTACAGTTTGGCCTTCGATGTCTCAACCCCGGTTTCTGAAGGCTTTGGCAAAGGGATCGAAAAGTTCATTGGCGGCTTAGACTGGATGTTCTTAAACAATGTTGCGGCCGATAAACCCGATCCGATTGGCTACGCGGGAACGATTCCCCACCAAGTCTTCATGGTTTACCAGATGATGTTTGCGATCATTACGCCAGCTCTAATTTCAGGCGCGATCGTGGAACGGATGAGCTTTAAAGCTTATTTCTGGTTCGTGCTACTTTGGTCTACGTTTATTTATTCTCCCTTGGCTCACTGGGTTTGGGGTAGAGGTTGGCTAGGTGAAATCGGAGCTTTGGACTTCGCAGGCGGTAATGTTGTCCATATTAGTTCCGGCGTTTCTGCGGTTGTCGCCGCCTGGATGATTGGGCCCCGCAAAGACTTTATGGCCAGGCCTCACGCTCCCCATAATGTGCCTTATGTGCTGCTAGGAATTGGAATGCTCTGGTTTGGCTGGTTTGGCTTCAACGCCGGTAGCGCTTTAGGGTCAGGAGCTTTGGCTGCGGTGGCTTTTGTCTCTACGATGGTGTCTACTTCCGCAGGTGGCTTGACTTGGGCAATCCTAGAATGGGTACTTAGAGGCAAACCAACGGCTGTGGGAATTGCTTCTGGTTTCTTAGCTGGATTAGTAGGAATTACGCCTGCGGCTGGATTTGTAACTCCGCTTTCAGGTCTTTTAATTGGTTCAATCACTGCCGTTTGTTGTTTCTTTGCTGTTAGTTTGCGGGCAAAAATGCAATTTGACGATTCTTTGGATACTTACCCTGTTCACGGTGTCGGCGGAACAGTGGGGGCGATTTTAACTGGGGTATTTGCAACTAAAGCAGTTAACAGTGCAGGGAATAATGGGTTACTTTTTGGCAATCCGGGGCAACTGGTAACTCAAATCATCAGTGTTGTCGCTACCTATATTTTTGCCGCCGTCGGTACTTTTATAATCCTCAAGATTTTGGGATCGCTGATGGATTTGCGAGTAAAACAATCCGCTGAAGACCAAGGTTTGGATATTAACCAGCACGGTGAAGAGGGTTATGGAGAGGAGTTTGCTGGAGGTTTGAGCATGATTGAGGATCAATAATTATATAGCAGTTTTCAGTTGTATGAGAACAGGTAATTGGTAATTGGTAATTGGTAATTGGTAATTGGTAATTGGTAATTGGTAATTGGTAATTGGTAATAGCTAAATCCCCTAAAACCATAGAAAATTAATCTCAGAAAATTGCAATACAGAAATTGTAAAAAGCACCTTAATTCTCCTGATACGATGAAGGAGGGTAGACTTTGTTAGGATTTAGACAACTGAGAATTAAGTCAAAGCTGACGATTGCCCTTCTGGTAGTGACTTTAGGTTCAACTGCCATTGTTGGTGTTTTGACATGGAACAGAGCCAAGAGCATTCTTACCCAACGCATCTTTAACCAACTAACTAGCGTGCGTGCTGCCAAATCTGCTCAAATTGAATCCTACTTTCAATTTATTAATAACCAAATTGAAACCCTTTCCGAGGATCGGATGATTGTGACAGCAATGGTTGATTTTAATCAAGCTTTTAACCAGCTAAATCAATCAGCACTAATAATTTCTCCCACTTGGGATAAATTAATTAAAACTTATTACATCAAAGAGTATTTCCCTAGACTCTCTAAAAATATTGAAGGTAGACCCGTTTTTGAACTCTATGCTCCTAAAACTAAAGTTGCCCAATATTTGCAATATCACTACATTGCGAATAATTCCCATCCTGTCGGAAAAAAAGACGAACTGATGGCTGCCACAGATGGAAGTGAATATAGCACAGTTCATAGCAAGTACCACAAGATTTTACGCAATCTAATTAAAAAATTTGGCTATTACGATCTCTTTTTAATTAATCCTGAAACGGAAGAAGTTGTCTACTCAGTTTATAAAGAAACAGACTTTACAAGCAACTTACAAACTGGGCCATATTCCCAAAGCAACTTGGCTAGTGTAGTAGCAGCAGTAAAGCAGAACCCAGACCCCGGTGCCGTTCAAATTGTTGATTTTGCTAGCTATCGTCCATCCTACGGCGCACCTGCTGCTTTTATGGCTGCTCCTATCTATCAAGAAACGCAATTGGTGGGCATTCTAGTAGTTCAATTACCTGTCGATAGAATTAATAGCGTTTTAACAGGAAATCGGGGTTGGGAGAGGGAAGGTTTAGGTAAAACAGGCGAAACTTATCTAGTAGGTTCTGATTACCTAATGCGCTCTATTTCTAGATTTTTAATTGAAGATCCTATAAATTATTATCAGGCGCTCCGTTCCGGTGGTACGCCGACTCGTATAATTCAGACAATTGAAGAACTAAAAACTTCAATTTTGCTTCAAAGAGTCGAAACAGAAGGTTCAAAAAAGGCACTTCAAAGTAAAGAAGGTACTGAGATTATTAACGATTACAGACAAGTTCCCGTACTGAGTTCTTACGCTCCTCTAAAAATTAAAGGAATGAACTGGGTAGTGCTTTCAGAAATAGATTTAGCTGAAGCCTATGAACCTCTAAATAACTTGCAAAATTATATTATTATCCTGGCAGTAGTTTTAGTATTGTTTGTCACCTTAATTTCCTTAGTTGCTGCCAATAACTTTGTTAAACCAATTGAAACTTTAATACAAGACTCTCGCCAGATTATGCGGGGAAAACTAGAAGATGCTGAACTACAATCTACTACTCAAGATGAGTTAAGTCATCTGGTAAAAACTTTTAATGAAATGATTCGCAGTCTCCAAGAGCAAACAATGCTAGCAGAACAAAGACATCGTGAAAACGAGGAATTACTTTTGAATATTCTTCCCAGTACAGTTGCCCAACGCTGGAAAACAGGTGAAGAAAGAATTACAGATGCAACTGAACAATCAACAGTATTAGTAGCAAGTTTAGAAGGTATAAATGCACTATCTGCTGGGCGGGAAATTTCAGAGGTAGCCAGTCTCTTAAATGAACTGATTAATGGTTTTGATGCTGCGGCTCAACAGCTTGATGTGTTAGGAATAACTCGGATTGGCGAACTTTACTTTGCTGTTTGTGGGTTAACAACTCCTCGTCTAGATCATACTAAGCGAGTTGTCGAATTGGGGCTAGAGATGCTGGATATTTTGCAAGCCTTTAACAATAAATATAATCTCGATCTTAAACTACGTATTGGCATTGATGCAGGTAAGGTTATGGGGGCAGTTATAGAGGCTACAAGTTTTAGCTACTATCTATGGGGTGAAGGTTTGGCGATTGCTTCTCAACTCAATCGTATGGCTGCACCTAACACTATTCGTATACCGAATGAAGTTCATGAAAGAGTTCGCGATTTGTATACCTTCCAGCCAGCGGAGGAAATTGAATTAGTAGAAATTGGTCAGGTGGCAACTTGGGTATTGAGCCGAAATTTATCAAGTTCTGTTTCTGAAGCTCATCATAAGCTGTTACGGATTTAAACAACTAACGAAGACAGCTTATCAAAAAAAATGCAGTGGTAGTTAAGTAGATGAGAGATTAATAAATGAATTTACTTTGGTTCAAAGCCTTAATATTTATCCTGGGATTCCCATTTTTAATAGTTGTCTTGGGAGAAGTAATTTCTCGCTTAGAACCGCGAGGAAATGTACGGCTGGTAAGGTTTTTAAATAGCCTTCGCAGCTTTGTTTTTCCTTGCTTAGCAATTTGGCTGGTGATGAATCAGTTTCTCGGCTTTCCCGATAACTCTATTTTCTTACGGTTATTAGAGACGCTGATTTGGTTAGGTGTAATTTTTGCTGGTATCTTGCTCCTAGGGATTTTATTAACTACTGAACAAAACCCCACATCTTGGTATTTATTCAAAGTTCCTCGGTTATTTTTACAGATTATTCGGATTATATTTTTTCTTGGTATCAGTACCTATATACTTAGCTCTCTTTGGCAAGTAGATTTAAGTAACATTGCTGCTGCGTTGGGAGTTGGTTCTGTGGTTATTGCTCTAGCATTACAAACTACATTGAGCAATCTAGTTTCTGGCTTTTTATTATTATTTGATAGTCCTTTTAAAGTAGGAGATTGGATTCGTTTTGGAGATATTGAGGGGCAAGTTGTAGACTTAAACTGGCGATCTGTGCGTCTGATAACCCTCAATCGAGAACTGCTAATCGTTCCTAATGGTGTGTTAGATCAGCAAAATATCTTTAATTATCATAGTGGCGATCGCGTACATGGCGAACGATTTAAAATCGGATTTTCCTACGACGATCCTCCCAATTTTGTGCAGCGGGTGATTAAAAGTGCGGCAATAGCAACTAAGGGGATTTTATCCGATCCGGCTCCCGATGTTTTTACTATGTCTTATGATGATTTTGCGATTACTTATGAGGTGAAATATTTTATTGATGACTTCAAAAATGTTGAAGAGATTCGCAATGATTTTAGAACTAGAATTTTCTATGCAGCTAAGCGTAATGGTTTAACAATTCCTTTCCCAATTCGCACTTTACAGCACGTTCGGATTCGTACTCCCCAACGGGAGGAACGAGTGGAAGAAATAGCGATATTTTTACAATCTTTGCCATTTTTTGCTTTTCTAGAATCGGAGGCGATCGCTAAATTAGCTGATGTGGCGATTTTACAATTCTATGGTTTCGGAGATGAGGTGATTTCTGAAGGAATACCAGATCCAGGTTTTTATATTATTGAGGAGGGTGCAATTAAATTGTTAGTAACAGATTTGTATGGTTCTCAACAGGAAGTCATTCACCTATCGCGGGAAGATTTCTTCGGTGAAACTGCTCTTTTACCTGGCGAAAATAGTCAGGTTACGGGAGTGGTGACTCAAGATTTAACGGTGTTGGTTTTTGAGCGGGAAGCGATCGCAACTCTGATGGCTGGTAGCGCTCGCTTTGCTAGGCAGATTAACCAGTTTATTGAAGAAAGGAAAAAGAGAATTGAACAAGCACATCAGGCTAGCGATCGCTTGAATTCAGTTTCATCGCCATCTGAGTTGAATAACTCGAAGAAATCCTTTAAGCATACAAGGTTAACTTGACCTCTGCCGATCTAAAAACGCGGGGATTTTGAGCGGATGCCTTTTGCTGGTAGCCCAAGCGTTTTACAATCAAAGAGAGTTAACCTGGATTTGGGATGAATGCCGCATGGATACTAAGGCTTTTAAGCGATCGCTCCAACAGTCGGAGAATTACCACCGCAAGGGTTTTGGGCACGAAGATGAAGTCGCTGAGGTGATGCAGTCTGCCTATCAAAGCAGTCTGATTCAGCAAATTCGGGAGAATAATTACACGCTGCAACGAGGTGATGTGACGATCCGCCTAGCTCAGGCTTTTGGTTTCTGTTGGGGTGTGGAAAGGGCAGTGGCGATCGCCTACGAAACTCGCCAACATTTTCCCACAGAACGCATCTGGATTACTAATGAAATTATTCACAATCCCTCAGTAAATCAGCATTTAGTGGATATGCAGGTAGATTTTATTCCTGTTGAGAAAAGTGAAAAAGATTTTTCAGTTGTAGATCGAGGTGATGTTGTAATTTTACCAGCTTTCGGTGCCAGCGTGCAAGAAATGCAAGCACTTAATGATAAAGGTTGTAAAATTGTAGATACAACTTGCCCTTGGGTTTCTAAGGTTTGGAATACAGTTGAGAAACACAAGAAAAAAGTTTGCACTTCAATTATTCACGGTAAATACAATCACGAGGAGACGGTTGCCACCAGTTCTTTTGCTGGCAAATATCTAATTGTGTTGAATTTGCGCGAGGCGGAATATGTCAGTAATTATATCCTAAATGGTGGCGATCGCGAGGAGTTTTTAGCAAAATTTAGCAAAGCTTGTTCGGCTGGCTTTGACCCAGATAAAGACTTAGAACAAGTTGGCATTGCTAACCAAACTACTATGCTCAAAAGCGAAACTGAGCAAATTGGCAAATTGTTTGAAAAAACGATGATGCGAAAGTATGGCCCCGATCGGTTGAACGAACATTTCCAGAGTTTTAATACTATCTGCGATGCCACTCAAGAACGGCAAGATGCGATGATTAGTTTAGTGGAGGAAAAGCTAGATTTAATGCTAGTTATTGGCGGATTTAATTCTTCTAATACAACGCATTTACAAGAGATGGCTATTGAGAAAAAACTTCCTTCTTATCACATTGATTGTGCTGAGCGGATTTTATCAGGAAATCGGATAGAACACAAGCCTTTAGGAGGCGATTTAGCGATCGCTGAAGGCTGGTTGCCGACTGGTAAAATTGTAGTGGGTGTGACTTCGGGAGCTTCCACGCCTGATAAGGTTGTTGAAGATGCGATCGAGCGGATTTTCGAGATGAAAGTGTAAATTTGTCAACAGTTAACTGTTAATAGTTAACTGTTAAATTGATTAGAATAAGATCGATACACGACTTACGCAAAAGTATCGGTAACGCCGCCAACAAGCGCGGTCAAATCACCGCGCCTGTTGGCGGCGTTACGTAAGTAATGCGTAAGTCCTAATCAGTGAATTTACGGATAATCAAGAACGCCAAAATTATTTGGGCACAGAAACGTCAGCAAGAATATCAGCAACCAAGGAAGACATAGAATTACCGATATTCCTAGCTCCTGAAAATTAAAATAATGACATTCCGCCAAAGGAAACGCTAACCTAGAGATATATGTTTTAATTAACTCATCCGCAACCCATGCTCGGATTTGAACCCTTAATCGCCAGTGCCACAACCAATATAGTCAATATTGCCAGCGAAACACTTTTAGACAACAGAGGTAAACTCTTTGGTAATTTAGCCCTAGTCGGCCAAACTCTAAAAGCAAGAACTAAAAAATCTATAAATCAGGCTGCGGAAGAATATGTTTGCAAATATATCAAACGCTATGGCATTTTGAGAATTTTAGGAAAGTCCGAACCAATCCCATTAGAATCAGTTTATATACCCATTCAAGTTTGGCTCGAATCTGATATTAACCGCTGCGAATCCCTCGAAAAATTGGAGACTATCTATAGTCAGAGTGAAGTGCGCCGCTGGCAGTTTATTTATAATGATAAACTAGAGGGAATCGAAGCCGCAAACCAAAATCAATATCTAATGGTTTTAGGCGAACCGGGAGCAGGAAAATCCATCTTCTTGCGGCAGATAGCACTAGAAGCGCTCAAGGGTAAAAAACTAGGAAAAATCGGCAATTCTACATATATTCCTGTTTTCATAGACCTTAAAGAAGTAAGCACTAGAAAGGTAAACCTAGAAAAGATTATCTTAGAAGACTTTGCTAGTAGCAACTTTCCCTTCCCAGAGCAGTTGACAGCAAAAGCATTAGGTAAAGGTAAATTACTGATTTTGCTGGACGGTTTAAATGAAGTACCAGAAAATCAATTTAAAAATGTGATATTGCAAATTAAAAGCTTTGTTAATAAATATCCTAAAAATCGTTTTATTATTTCCTGTAGGACTGATTTATATCGCCATAATTTAACTGGATTTGTGAATGTTTTAATTTCCCCTTTTGATGAAAATCAGTTAGAGCGGTTTCTTTGTAATTGGTTTCACTCCGACGGAGAAACGTTGAATTTTAATGCTCTAGCTTGCTGGGAAGCTCTGCAAAAGCCTGAAAATTTAAAGGCAAAAGAATTAAGCATAAATACTTTATCTTTATCTTTACTATGTCTAGTTTACGAGCGGGACAAAAACTTTCCCAAAAGTCGGCAAGCTCTTTATGAGCAAGTTTGGCAGATATTGCTAGAATCTGGATTGTCCGATCCTCGCCTTCAGCTAAACGCTCGGGAAAAATCCATGATTTTAGAGGAAGTTAGTAACTTATTTTCAGAGATTGCCTTCACAGGTTTTGAGTCGAACAAGCTTTTATTTGAGAGGCGAATACTTGTAGAGAAAGTCAAAGATTGTGTGGGTCGCAACTTGAAGAGGCAATCAAGTTTAGATGCAAATCTAGTCTTAGACGCTATTGTAAAGCCGGGAATATTAGTTAGCGAAAAGCCTAATTTATTGGCATTTTTTCACCCCACAATACAAGAGTATTTAACTGCACAATATATTTTACCCGGAGATTACTTTTTATTGAAAGATAAAAGCAGATTTCCTCTGCAAACTCAGTCTCAAGGAGATGGCTTAACTACTATCGCCATGACAGAAAATGATAGTGAGTGTCTATGTCCTATTTCTAAAAATAGTAAGATACAGAAATTAGTTACAGATCGCCTTAAAGACGAGCGCTGGCAACCAGTATTTTTATCATTAGCAGAGATGATGGGTAGCAAAGCCGAAAAATTGCTATTGCTAATAGAAACAGAAGCACAAAAATATATTAATACTCCCAAATTAGAAGCCTTATTAACCTGGGCAAATCAAATCACCGCCGATTCTGAGGGAAATATTAAACCTGCGGCTAAACGCGCTACTGCGCTTTTAATTAGCGGCGGTGATTTTGGCTATACACAGGATGGAAGTGAGGGTGTAGGAACAACTTATGAATTGCCTTTAGAGACTGCGGGTGATTTCACCTTCAGCCGCGATTTCATGCTCACAATGAGTCGCGATCGCATTTTCGCCAGTTACCTAGCTCATATGCTGGGACTTGATATTGGCTTGACTTTAGCCCGCGCCCGTATCCTCGCTAGCACCATAACTGGTACACTCGGATTAGCTCGTACCCGCATCTTTGCTGACGAACTTACCCGCGAATTAGCGGGGACAGTAGTTAAAGTTCGCGGTCGTTTTCTGGATGTAGATTTTAATTTTGCCTTAGATACTAACCGCGATTTAGCTTTAGATCGTACTCGCGATTTAGCCCTCGTTTGTATCCTCGCCCGCGAGTATGAAAAACTCCAAATTTCTAAAGAAGGGAACCAATTTATTGCCGAATTAGAAGCACTACAAGTAAATGTACCGGGGAATAATGAACCCTTAGAAGTACATCGAAAGTTTCGCGATTGTCTCCGCAAAACATGGTTGAAAACATTTAATATTAGCCCAGAAATTGTTAATCTAACAGCCACAGAAAGAGAAGCACTTGGCAATTACTTGTATGCTAATTGTCTAATGGTGCAGTGCGATCGCGCAGCCGGAGAAATCAATCCCGCAACTTGGGAAGCGATTGAGCATCGGATGTTAGCGGTTAACCGTTAACTGTTAACCGTTAACTGTGTTAACCTGGTTAAAAATTGAATGTTTTCTGAAAAATCACATGACGGCAACAGTTGTCCAGTTAAAGCACGAAGTCAAAGACTTGTCCCTTGCCCCCTTGGGAAAACAGCGCATCGAGTGGGCCGGCCGGGAAATGCCCGTTTTGGGGCAAATTAGAGACCGTTTTGCCAAAGAAAAACCCTTTGCTGGCATCCGCTTGGCGGCTTGCTGTCACGTTACCACCGAAACTGCCCACTTAGCGATCGCCCTCAAAGCCGGTGGAGCCGATGCTGTACTAATTGCCAGTAACCCACTGAGCACCCAAGATGACGTAGCAGCAAGCCTTGTAGCCGACTATGGCATACCAGTATTTGCCCTTAAAGGCGAAGACGCAGCCACCTACGAACGCCACGTTAATATTGCCCTCGATCACCGCCCCAACATCATCATCGACGATGGCAGCGACGTAGTTGCTAGCCTGATCCAACACCGTCAAAACCAAATTTCCGACCTGATCGGCACCACCGAAGAAACCACCACCGGGATCGTTCGCCTGCGGGCCATGTTCAGAGACGGCGTGCTCACCTTCCCCGCGATGAACGTCAACGACGCGGACACCAAGCACTTCTTTGACAACCGCTACGGCACCGGCCAATCTACCTTAGATGGCATCATTCGCGCTACCAACGTGCTCTTAGCCGGCAAAAACATTGTAGTTGCAGGTTACGGCTGGTGTGGTAAAGGTACTGCACTCCGGGCTCGCGGTATGGGTGGAAATGTGATCGTTACTGAAATCGATCCGATTCGCGCGATCGAAGCTGTCATGGACGGTTTCCGCGTCATGCCGATGGATGAAGCCGCACCTGTGGGAGATTTATTTATCACAGTAACCGGCAATAAACATATCATTCGCAGCGAACATTTCGACGTAATGAAAGACGGCGCAATGGTTTGTAATTCCGGCCACTTTGACATTGAAATTGACCTCAAAGTTTTAGGTGAAAAAGCTACTGAAGTGCGGACTGTACGACCTTTCACTCAAGAGTATCGCCTTAAGAGTGGCAAGTCAGTAATCGTACTCGGTGAAGGACGTTTAATTAACTTAGCTGCTGCGGAAGGACACCCCAGTGCAGTGATGGATATGAGCTTTGCTAACCAAGCTTTAGCTTGCGAATATCTTGTCAAGAATAAGGGCAAATTGGAACCAGGTCTTCATTCTATCCCTGTTGATGTTGACAAGGAAATTGCACGGCTGAAGTTGCAAGCAATGGGCATTAATATTGATACCCTGACTGCTTCACAAATTGAGTACATGAACTCTTGGACTTCGGGAACATAATGGCTAATGGCTAATGGCTAATGGCTAATGGTTAGTAGTTAGTAGTTAGTGCAGGACAAATTCTTGTAGGGTGGGCGTTGCTATCATCTTATTTAATTACGAGAAATATCGTCCATTCAGCGCCCACCTTACTGCGATACCAATTAGCCACGATTAGCTATTAGCTATTAGCCATTAGCAATTACCAATTACCAACCAACAACCAACAACTAACCACTAACCACTAACAATTAACTAAAAAAAATGTCTGAGTGGATAATTAATACAATGCAATCCCTGGGTTATCTAGGAATTGGACTATTGATGTTTCTAGAAAATCTTTTTCCGCCCATTCCCTCGGAATTAATTATGCCATTTGCGGGATTCACGATCGCGAAAGGAGATATGCAGTTTTCACCTGCGATCGCGGCTGGAGTAATTGGTACTGTCTTGGGGGCTTTACCCTGGTACTATGGAGGTAAAATCTTAGGCGAAGAACGTCTGCGAAATCTGGCTGATAAATACGGTAAATGGATTACAGTATCCGGTCGTGATATCGACAAAGCTGATAGATGGTTTAAGCGTCATGGCACCAAAGCTGTATTTTTATGCCGCCTTGTACCAGGAGTTCGTACTTTAATATCGCTGCCTGCTGGCATTAATAATATGCCGATAGTCCCATTTTTAATCTACTCAACTCTGGGCACTACTTTGTGGGTAAGTTTTCTCACTTTTATGGGATACAAATTAGCAGATCACTATGATTTAGTCGATGAATACTTGGGGCCTGTTTCTAAGATTGTAGTGCTTTCTCTGATTATTTGGTTTGTGATTTGGGTAGTGAGGAAGAATATGCGGAAAGAGTGAAGGGAGAGGGAAGATTTAGTGATACGACCTGATTGATAATGACCAAAAAAATTGTTGCTAAGGCGTGAAATAATCTGAATAATTACCAAAATCATCGACCCAAAATCAGTAGTGACTAACTTCAACAATTTAGTTCCAGGGGGAGGACTTACAGCACATGAGTTGGCTGGAGGTCACACACTAGCAAAGCAATGATGACAATTACTTAAATGATGGAAAACCAAGAATAGTTAAACAGGTAATAGATGAGATTTCATTGTTGCTAGAAATGAATTTGGATCGATCTCAATTGAGTGATGTTCTGGCCGATGACTTAAGATGTTCTTACGATCCTACCTTCTATGGAATATCTGATATAGAGTGGTTACGGTGGGTGCAGGCAACTCTTAAACATGGTATAGAAACTACGATGTCTGCCACGATATCGGAATAATATCAATCAAGATTTGGTCATGCTTCCCAAAGCGATGATAGTTTGATAAGTAACTAAGAAAATATTTCTGCTATCTACGCTACTGTTTGTAACGCCGCCCTCTGGGCGGTATCTTTACCGCCCAGAGGGCGGCGTTACGTGAGTTTTGTTGATATCTAGTTCCAAAATCGTGACAAAATAGAAAACATTGTTGTCCACACTTTATAAGTATGTACGAAAAAATTACAGCCCCTACAACTGGTTCTAAAATTACATTCAAAGATGGTGAACCCATCGTCCCTGATGACCCGATTATTCCCTTCATTCGCGGCGACGGAACGGGTGTTGACCTTTGGCCTGCTTCTCAGAAAGTCATGGATGCTGCGGTAGAAACAGCATACAGCGGTAAACGAAAAATCAACTGGTTCAAAATTTATGTAGGTGACGAAGCTTGCGAACAGTACGGCACTTACCAATATTTGCCCCAAGATAGCCTCGACGCAATTAAAGAATACGGGGTCGCAATTAAAGGGCCATTGACAACACCTATTGGAGGCGGAATTCGTTCGTTAAACGTAGCTTTGCGGCAAATTTTTGACCTTTATGCCTGCATTCGTCCTTGTAAATATTATCCCGGAACTCCTTCACCGCACAAAACTCCTGAGTTGCTAGATGTGATTATTTACCGGGAAAATACAGAGGATATTTACCTAGGGATTGAGTGGAAAGAAGGCAGCGAAATCGCTAATAAGTTAATTGCTTTTCTGAATAATGAGTTGATTCCAGCTACGCCTGAACATGGGAAAAAACAAATTCCTCTGGATTCAGGAATTGGGATTAAACCGATTAGCAAAAAAGGTTCTCAGCGGTTAATTCGTCGGGCAATTAAACACGCTTTACGGTTGCCAAAAGCTAAGCAACAAGTAACTTTGGTGCATAAAGGCAATATTATGAAATACACTGAAGGTGCTTTTCGTGACTGGGGTTACGAATTGGTAAAGAGTGAGTTTCGTAATGAGTGCGTGACCGAGATGGAGTCTTGGATTCTGAGTAATAAGGAACACAATCCTGAGATTAGTTTAGAAGATAATGCCCGCAAAATTGAGCCGGGATATGATGCTTTAACTCCTGAAAAACAAGCCAAGATTTGCAAAGATGTTGAGGAAGTTCTCTCAGCGATTTGGGAAAGTCATGGCGATGGGAAATGGAAGGAAAAAATCATGGTCAATGACCGGATTGCTGATAGTATTTTCCAACAGATTCAAACGCGGCCGGCGGAGTATTCAATTCTGGCAACGATGAATTTGAATGGTGATTATTTATCGGATGCGGCGGCCGCAATTGTCGGCGGTTTAGGTATGGGGCCGGGGGCGAATATTGGGGATGAATGTGCAGTTTTTGAGGCGACTCACGGGACTGCACCTAAACACGCGGGTTTAGATAAAGTTAATCCTGGTTCGCTGATTTTGTCGGGGGTGATGATGTTAGAATATCTCGGTTGGCAGGAGGCGGCCGATTTGATTAAGAAGGGTTTGGCGGCCGCTATTTCTAAAGGTGAAGTGACTTATGATTTGGCGCGAATGATGGAACCGCCTGTGCCTGAGTTGAAGTGTTCGGAGTTTGCAGATGCGATTATTAAGCATTTTGGTTAACTGTTGACTGTTAAGGCAGGAGTATATTTTTGCCTAGTTTGCGGGAATCTGTAGGTGTAAATTTTGGGGTATCAAATTTTTCGGCTGTAATGCAACTGCTGTAAGGGTTTGATGCCCCTTACCTAAAAAAACGATTCCCGCAATGGCTGGAACCTTTACATGGTAAGGATTTGAGGAAAAGATCGCAGGAGGGTATTGACAAGTCGATGGCTGGAATGATACTTTTAGATCAGGTTCCCGAAACCGCACCTTGAAAACTAAATATAGTAAGGCTTTCAGAAATCGGCAGCCGCAATTAAACTAAATCCCTATCAGGGATTGAAACTGCTCATATTCTGAAATGTGGTCAGGGTCGCCGCGTTCATTGGCCGCAATTAAACTAAATCCCTATCAGGGATTGAAACATCAACAAAACGAGCTTAAAAAACAAAGTCTTGAGCAGTGGGCCGCAATTAAACTAAATCCCTATCAGGGATTGAAACCAACCGCCTTGAACAAAACGGTTCTACAACATTATCGCCGCAATTAAACTAAATCCCTATCAGGGATTGAAACGTACAGCAAGGTGCGGCTGGATTCTTATTGCTAGGTAAGCCGCAATTAAACTAAATCCCTATCAGGGATTGAAACTTCATTTTGGCTGATTGTGGGATAGCCTGCTTAGCCTCGCCGCAATTAAACTAAATCCCTATCAGGGATTGAAACGTCATTTTTTGCCGTGATTGGCTTCATAATCTTTTGCCGCAATTAAACTAAATCCCTATCAGGGATTGAAACGGTAGTTCGTCTAGCGACTCTTCTGCGGTGCGGCGGGAGCCGCAATTAAACTAAATCCCTATCAGGGATTGAAACAAAACCGAATCCAAAATAAAATCTTTAGCCGAATGCCGCAATTAAACTAAATCCCTATCAGGGATTGAAACAGGAGTACATCGGCTCCTTACGCGATCGCTACAAATGCCGCAATTAAACTAAATCCCTATCAGGGATTGAAACTTCGGGACCTGGCAATGCCGGCGAAGCAAGTGGTAATTGCCGCAATTAAACTAAATCCCTATCAGGGATTGAAACAATTGATCGCAGCTCCTATCATTCATATTCGGGATTGAGCCGCAATTAAACTAAATCCCTATCAGGGATTGAAACAATCTAAAGACAGATGTGGTTGAGTTAACCAGTAAAGCCGCAATTAAACTAAATCCCTATCAGGGATTGAAACTGGCAAGTCTACAAAGAATATCTCATCAAAGCGAGCCGCAATTAAACTAAATCCCTATCAGGGATTGAAACATGACATCTCGCAAGCCGCAAGCTGAGCCATTCCAAGGCCGCAATTAAACTAAATCCCTATCAGGGATTGAAACAAACTTGTGATGATATTTTTGGGCTTATTGCCGGGGTGTTGGGCCGCAATTAAACTAAATCCCTATCAGGGATTGAAACACGAAATCCGGTACAAGCAACCCCCATATAAAATCTGCCGCAATTAAACTAAATCCCTATCAGGGATTGAAACTGCTAATGTAGCGGTGGAGTTGCCTGTCGAGAGGCTGGTAGGCCGCAATTAAACTAAATCCCTATCAGGGATTGAAACCCAAGCAAAGATTTCAAACCACCAATACCCGATTCATCATCAGCCGCAATTAAACTAAATCCCTATCAGGGATTGAAACATATTAAGCCAGTTCCACCGGAGCAATGCTCTCTTAGCCGCAATTAAACTAAATCCCTATCAGGGATTGAAACTTAACCCCTTTTCGGAAAGTAAAGATACAAGGCTTACTGCCGCAATTAAACTAAATCCCTATCAGGGATTGAAACTGTTGAAGTGCGCGGTACTTTAAAAAAAATAATTATCATCATCAAGCATTTTTTACTATCAAATATCAATATTACAAACCTCCGCAATCTGATAAAATCCATAACAGCCATCGCCAACCCACAGCCAAATCAATGACCGACAAACGCTTCATCAGAATCAATCCCGAAATCTATCAACATCCCTTCGACCGCAAAGCCCTAGCATCCCTCGAAAAAATGCCCGGACTATCATTTCTAATGAAAAAAGTCAACGAATATGGCATAGAACGCATCCTCAGAATGCAAACCTTGGGAAGTGAATTTAAAGTAACGCCTAGAAACTTTCCTAAACTCTACAATCCCTTCGTTGAAACCTGCCAAATCTTAGACGTTAACCCCTTACCAGAACTATATCTTTCCCCCGGCAGAGGACAGATTAACACCTATGCCTTCGGCGTAGAAAAACCGACAATTGGTGTTAACTTAGAAGCAATGGAATGGTTGACAAATGAAGAACTATGCTTTGCCTTTGGACACGAACTTATTCGCATCAAAGGCAAATATATGACCTATCAACAAATGGCCTATGTCATGCCTACCATTAAAGGATTGATTGCTAGTACAACCTTCGGACTAGGTGCAATTGCATCAAATGGATTAGAACTTGCTCTTCTTAACTGGATTGTGATGTCCAAATTTACCGCTGACCGTTCTGCTTTATTAGCCTGTCAAAACCTGGAAGTAGCAATTACAACTCTAATGAAATTAGCAGGATTACCAGAAGAATATTTAACAGATGATACAATTAATGATTTTGAAGATCAAGCCCGTGAATTTATGACGACAAACCTCGATAATTTAGATCAAATTACTAAAGTATTTAGCTTCATGGAATTTCGTCTTTCCTGGTCGGTAATGCGGATGGCAGAACTCTTGAAATGGGTTGATTCAGGAGAATATCAATCCTTACTCGATACGGGTAAATTACCACAAAAAACCGAAGATCCAGATCCAGAACCCAACCCTTCAGATTGGGATTTTATCTCAAAACTATAATACGTAACGCCGCCCTCTGGGCGGTATCTTTAC